>NZ_JBEPYQ010000124.1:0-17827 GCF_041641335.1 Cohnella sp.
CTGCCTGCCTGGATAGAAATCCGTTTTCCCTTGGGAGTCAAAGGAAGTGGCCAGAAAGTTGATGCCTAGATCGATCCCGACAACCTGCTTGATCTCCTCAAGCTTCGGTTCTTCGACCTCCTTGGACATCGGAATATGCAGGTACCACTTGCGATTCTTGCAGACAAGCTTCGCTGTTCCGAACCTCCAGGACCCGTCAAAGTAATGCTGCATTCCTTGGCGTTCGAACGGGACTTTGATTCTCCCTTGCAAGGTCCCCACGGAGAACCATTCGGCAGTCAGCGAATAATCGCGATTCCAAACCAGATCATACTCCGGCTTCTTAAACTGTACATGCGTCCATGCGTGATCATTGCTTCGATTGGTCTTGTATCTGGCGATAACCGTCTTCATCGCCGATTGCGCCATCTGGGAGCGCAAGCCGTAGGCCGTACGCAGATTTTGGTAGGTTAGCTCGTGCAAGGAACGCTGATTCAACACTTTTCCGTTATACACAACGGAGGAGATGTAATTGCATCCAACGCGATAAGCAGAGACCGTATGTAGCAGGGCCTCTACCTGCGACTCTGTCGGTTTGATCCTTAATTTAGCCGTCAAGGTTACGATCATACGTTCGCCCCCTTCCATCCAAATCATAGCATATAGGTGGAGAGAAGACTAGACGAACAAGGCCTTCAGGCCTAGCCTGACACGCATTCATCCCCGACTTATAGAAGATCGGGGTATCCTGCGTGAACATTGATGAAATCGTTATAAGGCAGACCGTTCAGCTTCATGTTCCACAGTATTCTGTTGATCCCCCTTAAAGTATCGCCGTCCGCTGCCCGCCTATAACGCTCGTCCGCAAGCGGCAATAGATAGGTGATATGCGGCCAGCTTTGAAAACCAGATATCGTGAGCGTCATCGAATACTTCCAATCCATGGCGCGCGAATACTCTCGAAAATCGGGAAGGAATCATGTCCACGTCATTGGAGCCGCGATTATTTTTTCTGGCAAGCACGATAGCGGAGTACCCTACTACAAAAACTTCTATGGTCTTCTGTCCTTGTAAATCGGCATCCACCGCATCGAACATTTCAAGAATGCTTTCTCGGGTCGTGTAAGGTTCGCGGTCTTCAAGATTGAAAGGATCCACGTGTTCTCCGCCTTTCACTGTATCCATAAATCCCTTGCGGGATGCGTCTTATCGTTTGTTGAACTAAGTATAACATACGCGTTGTTTCAATCCACGCCTCCCAACGGCGAAGACCGCCAGCGAGCTTCTGCTCCCGGCGGTCTCATTCTCTTGCCCTGAATTATTCTTCGGCGTTACGTTGCACCAAGACAAACAGGTTGTGCAGCGCCTTTGCCGCTTCTGCACGATTCGTGCGGTCCTGCGGTGCGAATTTGCCGCCAGAACGCCCGTTCACCAATCCGGCCGCATACGCCTTGTCCAGCTCCTTCTTGGCCCATCCGCTAACGTGACCGTAATCCGCGAAGGGCGCGTTCGGAGCGGATTGGACATTCCCCGCGCTCAGCTCGTAAGCGCGAACCAGCAGCGCTGCCATCTGTTCCCGACTCACGATGCCGTTCGGGTTCAGCAAGCCTTGCGCGTCTCCAGTCACAAGCCCGGCTTCCTTGGCCGCGGACGCCGCTTCGGCATACCAGGCACCCGCCGGAACATCGCCGAAACCGGGCGCGGAAGCGGCGGCTTTCAATCCGAGCAGTCTCGCCAGCATCGCGATGAACTGGGCTCTCGTCACCGGCTGCTCTGGAGAGAAGTTCGTCCCTCCCGTCCCTTCGACCACTTGCATCGCGCTCAAGTGAAGAACAGACTCGTAGGCGAAATTCGCGGACGGCAGGTCACCGTAGACCTTCGCGAAGGCGAGCACAGCATACACGCCTGAATCCCGTAGTTTGACGCGGAGAACGCCGTTCGCAACCGTACCTCCCACATAGATCAATGCGCCGGAAGCTTCTACCTTGTACACGCCGATCGGCTTGTCCGGAAGCTTGCCGCTCAGCGTAAGCTTCACTTCCTTGGCACCCGAAGCGGCATCGAACTCGAAAGCGTCCGCCACCGGCGTCAGATCGGCCCGTGCTGCCGATCCGGCCCGCTGGATCGCCTGCCGGACTTTCGTCTGTTCGTCTCCCGTAATCGGACGGACGCCGTTGTTCCCGGCGCTGCCTACGCTCTGTCCGTCTCCACCGGAGCCGCTGGCATTTCCGCCTTCGATCGGACCTGTTCCGGAATTCCCGCGGTCTCCGCCGTTATTTCCGCCGCCGTTGCCCGGATTGGCCGGAACGACTTTTAGCGTGTACGCCAATTGACGATCGCCTTGGGTCGCGACAATGACCGCCTCTCCCGCCGCCACGGCGGCAACCGTGCCGTCCGTCGTTACGGTCGCCGCGCCGGGCGAGCCGACGGAGAAGGAATAACCGGCTGTGCGGTCGATTTCCGGAGCATTACCTCGGACTTCGTGAACTTGAGCCCGGGCGCTCTCGCCTACGGTCAACGTCTGCGGCAGCCCCGCGATAACGTCCTGACCGTAGGAATCCCAGTGATCCATATTCAGCTTCAGCATTCGCTCCATAATATACGTTGTCGTATAACGGTACTTGTTGGCGCCCGATTCAAGCAGAACATAGAGCCGGTTGCCGATAGACGTCATGCCCTCGCTCATCGGCACGGTCGTCAGCCGCGAGTTGTACGGCGGCTCGGCATGACTGTCCAGAAACCAAAGCGGCACGTTCGCCTGTCCGATCGCCACTTGCGCGTCCGCATCGCGGGCCGTAGGATTCATATACCTGTACAGCAGGCTGTCTTTATTGCGACCGTAGGAAGTACTCAAATAAATATGATCTCCCGTTACGACTGCGCCTTGGACCATATCCGGAACCGACAGCAGATAGTCCGGCACCGCTTGGCTCTGAGCCGTTCCGTCCCACCGCTCCGCCTTGATCTCGTCGGTCGTACCATCCAGTTCGTAGCCTGCGATCCATGCGCTGTATGTCTCCCCGTCGCGGTTGAGCATATGATGGCTCGGATCTGTTGGATAGTCTTTGCTCTGATAGAACTCTCCTACCCAGAGAACTCCGTCCGCATAAGTAGAGTATGCGGAATTGACAACGACCGGAACGCGCCCGGCAAACCGCACTTCTCCGCGGTCCGCCGCTCCGACGACATCGCTAAGATTCATTCGGTAGAGAAAACCCTCCGAGGAAATCCAAACATGGCTCCTGCTGACGGTAACGCCTCCGGCATGGCCAACATAGGGGGATCCGTCCTCTTCGTACAGCTCGATCGACTTGACCAGTCGACCGCTCTCCGCTTCGATAACGGCGATAATTCCCGGCCTGCCGTCAGTCGAGTAGTAGACGACGAGCAGCCAATCGTCGGCCGGGCTGTAGCCGACGCCTTGCGGTACGAGCTCCTTGTCCAACCCCGGAATGATCGGACCGTCTTCGTTCAAATCCCATGTCGTCTGATAGGCGGGACTCCTCTCACTGTCCGATCTGACCGTCTGGCTCAGCTTCCAATGCTCCGGCCTGGTCTGGGCAGTGGCCGATGGAGCCGATTCGAAGCCCGAAGTATTGACCGCGGTCACGGTGAACGAGTAGCTCTTGTTCCCAATTAATCGCTGGACTTCGAAAGACGTGAGGGTTGCCGGTACCGACGCTTCCCAAGCTCCATCCAGATAGATGTTGTAAGCGTACAAGTCCTCCTCCGCATTGGCCTGCCACATCAGCGTTGCCGCCCCTTCCCCTGCCGCGGCTCTAAGTTGCTGCACTTGCTGCGGCGGCTGCGGGTTCAGCGCCTCCCGCTCGGGAGCTTGTCCGGCAAGAATCCAGCCCGGGGTCGGTCTCGTTCTTGTTCCCGTTATTCTTGCATTGGCCGTTCCGTCCTGCGGGTAGCCGAACGCAACGCTTGTTCCCAGACTCGTGTCGACGGAGCCGTTGTAGACGGCCTTCGAAATCAACCCCTGCATCGGATCGAGCAGCGTGACGGTCTGGCTGCCCGTATTCACCAAGCCTCCTACATGGTTTATGATCGTTCCCGTATGTTCCGTCACGTCCTTGCTCCGGTAATCGAGCAAGTAATATTGATTAAAGCCCTCCCAGGTGATCGGGGAGATTTCCGTCCTTCTTGTCCAGACGACTTTCGCCGACCACGGACCGATCGCGTTCGAATCCGGGAACGTATAAGACCAATTGCCGGATTGCAGCGTAAAACCTTTCAGGTCGATCTCGGCGGACGTCGCGTTGTACATCTCGATATACTCAAATGCGTCGTAGGACGCATAGTTGTCCGTATCCGGCACCAATTCCGTGATCAGCAAAGTGTCTGCGGGCTTAGTCTGCACCGGAGCCGATTTGGGGGATTCATTGCCCGACGCGTCGAGAGCGGACACCTCGAACGTGTAACTTCTTCCCTTGGTCAAGGAAGCTATCGTCGTATTCTGGCGGGGATCGTCCACTTCCGCGTGGAAGATGCCGTCCACATAGACGCGATAGCTTTTCAGATCGGCGTCCGATACGGCATCCCATAGCACGTGCACGAAGTCGGGCCCGACCTGCGTCCTCAGGCCGGAGGGAACGGCAGGAGGTTCGGCGTCCGAAGCTCCCAGCGGAACAGCGGTAGCTTCGGCCGTGGAAGGGGACTCGTTGCCGTCGTTGTCGTAAGCCGTTACTCGGAACGAGTAGGGAATGCCAGCCGTCAGCCCGCCTATCGTATGCTGGTATACGGAGCCGGCGACCGTAACCGGTTGAGCGAATGCGCCGCCGTAAATGCGATACCCCGCGGCGGATGCGTCGTTGCCGTTCCACGCCAGCGTAATCTCGGAATCTCCCGGCATCGCGGTCAGGCCGGCCGGCGTTAGCGGACCGCGCACCTGTCCGTCGACCACCCATCCGGGTGTAGCGGTCTGCCCGTTGGCAATCCGCACCATGGCCGTATCGGAGACCGGCTCCGCATAGATGACGCTCCTATTGGTAATGCCGTCGGCCTCCGTGTCGTTAATGAATGCGGAGCTCACAACCGCATAGCCTCCGCTCCCGTTCGGTTCCGCAATTGCGACGGCCCGAGGCGCGCTGTCGTGAAGACCCTGCGCGGAGGTGGTCAGCTGAACCCGATAAATCTGGTTCGGAGCAAGCTTCTCGCCGTAATTGCGATTAAAGTCGTCCAATTGCACCAAGGGATACTCCAGCTTGATGAGCCAGAGTACCAACGCGCTTCGCGCCGGAATCGTCTTATTGGCGATCGTCCAGCGATTGGACGGATTTTTGCTCAAATCCGTAGAGGCGTAATATTGCAGTTGGTAATTGTTCAGATCGATATCGGAAGACGTCGCGTTGTAGATTTCCACATATTCGTAGGGTTGACCGGTACCGCCTGATTTAGGCACGATCTCGGTAATCCGCAGAGACGGGACACCTGCCGCCGCCGCGTGCGTTTGGCGCTCCCATGGCGCGATTACGGCCGGTACGGCCAACAATAGCGCAAGCGCGGCCGCAAGAAGCTTCTTCCAAGATTTCATTTCACACCTCATCCTTTTCTGATCGATTGGCGGTCGCCCCGAGCCTCCTTGGCCTCTTCTATGATGCGAACGACTGCTGATTACCGCCTCCTCGTCGGCTTGCTGCCGTACGCAAAGAACCCTTGTCCCCGGCATGCCAAAATAAGTCCGATCGGCGCATACGCTTCCGTACCGCGCTCGGCTTATTCCGCATTTGCCAGGACAAGGGTTTTCTCCAGTTCTCCACCCCGTGCGAACAACGCTGAATACAACTCTATCTTAATTCGCGATTGTTACCGGACGATCAACGGATGTCCGGCTTTGCGTAAAATCGACGCAGGAACACCTAGCTCAGGAACGTGCCTGCCCGAAACGTCACAAGACCGTCTCTCCCGAGGAAGAAGTCAGCCTGGAGAGTCTGTCCAGCAAACGAACGAGCAAGGCCGTCGTTTCCGCGCGGGTGGCCTTCAGGCCGGGAGCGAAGCGATTGCCGCCGACCCCCTGAACGAGTCCCTCGTTCGACGCGACCGCTATCGCGCCCTTTGCCCACGCCGGGATGGCCGCTTCGTCGGCATAGCCTGACGAGGCTTCACCGTCGGTCGGCAGGCCGAGCGCGCGGACGACCAGAACGGCGATCTCGGCGCGCGTAATCGCTTGATCCGGACGGAAGGCGCCGTCGGTGTACCCGCTCAAAATGCCGGAGGACGCAGCCGAGGCGACGGAATCCCGCGCCCAAGCGGGAATCCGGTCCGCGTCGGCGAAGGTTGGCGCGGCTTGGTTTCCGTTCTGCTCCGGTTTCGCGGCCCGCATCAGCATCGCCGCGAACTCCGCTCGCGTCACATGCCGATCGGGATAGAACCTGCCGTTCGCATCCCCGATCACGACTCCCGCTTGAGCCGCTTGGCGAATGGCCCCCTCCGCCCAATGTCCGGCCGTATCCGCGAAAGCCGTCTCCGGATTGGCCCCCGGATTCTCCGGCGTCGGCACGACCTCCCGCACAACCGAGAAGACGGCAAACTTCGTGAAATGGTCGACCTCGGCAACGAATATCCCGCTGTCCGCCTTGCCTTTCACTTCCACCCATCGTTTACTCGATTCGTCATAATAGAACAGCGCCGCTCTCCTGCCCTCGCCTACTTTTCCAGACTCGAAACGAAGCTTGATCATGATCGGTTTCTTGAACTTGCCTTCGAAGCTTTTCCGCAATTCGAACGCGGAACCGAGCAGAGTCATCGTATCGGGGACAAGAGCCGAGTCCAGTTGAACGCGGTCGATCGTGACTTGGAACGGCCCTTCGAACGCTCCTTCCGGCAGCTCGAGAATCAGTTCATCGCCATAGCGGGCTTGGCAAGACCCGGAGCCGCAATTAGCCGTCACTCTGTCAGTCGGAGAAGACGGCGCAACGCTCCCTCCCCCGCTGTCGGAAGAGGCGCTCGGTCTCCAAACTTCGACGGTCGCTTGCGCCGTAAATCCGCCATATGTAGCGGAAATAACGGATGTGCCGGGAGCCACGCCCGTGACCAAGCCGTCCGAATTCACGGTCGCCGCCTCCGGACGGCTGGATGCGAAGACGATTTTGTCGGTCGCAATCGCCGCCTTGTCCCCGTTGGCATAGACCGCCTGAACGACGGTTGCACGGGTATCCCCTACCCTCAGGCGGTAGGATGCGAAGTCCGTCTCAATGCCGGTCAAGACCGGCTCTTCGGTCCCTGGACTAGGACTCGGGCTTGGCTCGGGACTTGGGCTTGGGCTTGGGCTTGGACTTGGGCTTGGACTTGGACTCGGCTCCGGTTCCTGCTGCTCGGCGGCAACCTTGACCTTCACCGATGCGGTCAAATGGTTCGGATTCGCCAGCTCGGGAGGCAGCGAAAGCGTGCCCGCAAACTCGTAAGTCCCTTCCGCCTCCCCGTTATAGGCCGGCGTGCCTCCGTCCCAATCGACGTCGAATGCCGCGCTGCCGAGGCCAAGCACCGTCGCGTCCGCTTGCGCCGGCAAGCCGATGTCGGACAACTCCGTGCCGTACGGCACTTCGATCTCGTCGATCGGAGCGACCGACTCTACCGGATTGGGCGTGAATACGAGCGCTTCCGTGGGCTCGCTCGTCTCGAAACCCGCGGCCAGATCTTCCTTGTACCTTACGGCAACCGTCGCGCTGCCGGCAAACGTCGGCGGTTCTTGTGGATCGACATCCGCATATGCTTCGCCGTTCAGCGAGTATTGCATCGTCCCGTTCAAACCGGCGATCGTATTAGCCGCATCGTCGGCAACGAGTCCTGCCGGCGCGCCGGCTATGGCTCTCACCAGCTTGCCCGTCGCGTCAAGCGCCAAATAGTCGTATCCATCGCCGCTTCCCAACTGATAGACTCCCTTGAAAGGCTGATTAGTCCGAGATACCCGCCATTGCAGGTTACCGTTCGCATCTACTTTCCAGAGGTCTCCTCGCGTATAATTTCCGGGCATCCCAGCCACGATATAGCCGCCCTCTCGCGTAACGGAGAGGGCATTCCCGCTTCCGTACTGTCCGGCGATCGGATACGTCTTGACCCAGCTTGCTTCGCCGTCGCTCTCCCGAATTCGAAGCAGCATCGCGTTCATGTCGGAGTTGCCGGCCAGTACGTAACCTCCGCTTACGGGAAGAATGGCCTCCAGCGTTTCGCGGATCGCCCCGTTCTGCCGATAGGTTCTTTGCCAAACCGCGTTGCCGGTATTGACGTTCACTTTGGCGACATAGCTTTGGTTCTCGGTTGTCGACATGCTGTTCGATGTATTGCCGGCGATCAAGATATTGTCGCCGCCGGCGGACACGGCATCGTAGATCGGATAGTGACCGGCTCCGCCCGTGTGGACTTCGGTTTCGCCCAGAAGAACACCATTGGCGTCCACTCGCCGGATCCAGGCTTTAATATCGCCGCCTAACATTGCCCGCACTTGCCCTGCAACTACGTAGCCGCCGCCAGGTGCGTCGAGGATCGCGACTGCGGCGGCGCTCGCATTATCCGTCTTCGTTCCCTCCCACAGCAGCGTCTTATCCGATTTCTTCAAAACTCCGTAATACATCGAGCTGTTTGTTTCCGAGTAGATCGAACCGGCGAACCCGTAGCCGCCGGCCACCTCGGTCACATCGAAGATGGCGAGCAATCCCGATATGGAAGGAAACTCGTAAAACCAGCTTTCTTCAATATTTGCGGTCAAGCCCATAATCCCCTTGCTCCCGGCCAGCAAATATCCCCCGTCGCTCGTCCGTTTGATGACACTGACGTCGGAACCGAACCTAGGCGCCAGTTCCATAACGGTTTCCAGCCGATACCGGTCCGTCGGCGCGTCGACCGCCGACGCCTCCGCGCCCGCCCGCGGCGCGACGGGAAGCGAACCCGCCAACACCAGCGACGCAAACACGCTCAATAACCATCTTTTGACCGATCGATGCCTCATCTTGCTTCCTCCTTGCCGACTCTATCCTACTCGAGATGTCGCAGTTCCTATTTTAAGAGATATTGCCTGCAAAGAAGTCCCCCCGGAGGGGGATGCTGTAAGCCTGCTACTCCGCCAACCGATCGCCGCCCAGCGCCGCAGCCCGCCGAATCGCCTCCTCGCGATTGCTTGCGCCAAGCTTGCTGTATATCCGGCTTCTATGCGTCTTGACCGTCTCGTAGCCCATATTCAGCCTCTCCGCGATCTGTCTGCCGTTCAAGTTGTCCAGCAGACCTTGGTAGACTTCCATCTCCCGGGCGGTCAACAGGAAGGCGAGCGGATCCGTCTCCGCACCCGCGGCGGCCGTCGCATCCATTCCTGCCAAGACTTCCCGGACGAATCCGAGCGTCGCCGCATTCCTTCCCCGATAGCGACCTTGCTGCTTGGCCAGGGCCAACTCGCCAAGCAATAGCTTAACTGTCTCCCCCTCATCCATTAAAATTCGCGAGAACCCGTTCTCCTCGGACCAGGCGACGGCCTCCTCCAGCCGCAGCATGGCGAGACGGCGCTCGCCCTGTTTCAACAGAAGGTTCGCATGGATCGCGAGAATTTCCGCACCGTCGATCGGACGCAGCTCCCTCTCCGCGAGGGTGCGAAGGCGTTCCAGCAGCGGCGCGGCGTCCGCGTATCGACCAGCGGCGACGAGACCGCGGGCATACAAGATGTAATCGTACAGCTCATAGACCGAGACGAGGTCTCCTGCCCGCAGCCTGCCGTTCTCCATCCACGCCAGCAAGGGCGCTGGATCGTCCTGACAGACGAGCCGCATTCGCACCGAATCCATCTCCAACAATTCTGCCCCGCGCGGAATGCCCATCGCCAGCATTCTGCGCCTTCCGCCCTCCAATACGTCGAACGCTTCCTGCAGCTTGCCTTGCGCGGCTCTGATTTTGGCCGTCAGAATCCACAGCGGGATGAAGTCGAATTCCGGGCGTGCCGGGTCTCTTTCAATCCATGTCCGCGCCTCTTCCGCATAGTTCTCGGAGGCTTCAAGATCGTTCCAGCAATAGAGCACCTCCGCATGGTTCAGAAACAGCTTCCCCAGAAAGATCGGATTGACCGCGCGATAGAGCTCCGCGAGCTGCATCGTGTAAGGCTCCGCGATCTCTCGGGAAGCATGTCCGCGGCCGATGCGGTAGCCTCTGACATTCGATGCCTGCAGAGGCTTCTCCGGAAAGCCGAAAATCAGGCTGATGCCCGAAGGCGCATGCCGGACGGCCAGCTCGTAATGTCGCCTGGCCTCTATCAGATTCTGCCGCGCGAACACCATCAGCGTCCCCCATACGTAATGCGACAGAGCCCTATACTCGTTGCGCTCCGGCTCGTCCATCGCCGGGGATTCCCGGACGAACCAGGCATCCGCCGCTTCGAGCAGCGCCTCCCCCAACTTCGCGTCTCCCGCATCCTCGGCGATAAGAGAGTTGGCATAGGAAAAATAGAGAACGGGATGCTTGAGCAGCACATCCGGAGGAATGGCGGACAACCGCTTCTGCAGATTGGCCCAACCCCAGTCTACGACTCTTGCGGTCATCTCCTTCAGCACCTCGACGGCGTGCAGGCTGTGTCCGCCCTGCAAGTAGTACTCGACCGCCTCTTCCTTCAGCCCCCGCTCCCGGCACCAATCCCCCGCCGCCTCGTAAAGCTCGGGGCCGAGAACGGCTTCCATCTCCGCCCGGGAGCGTAGAAACTCCGAAAAAAGATGGTGCAGACGGACCCACTCGCCCTTGGCGTCGAGCGGTACGACGAACAGCCCCAGCCGCTCCAACTCGCCGATCCGATCCGCTGCATCCTCGAACCCCGACACTGCCTTACATAGCGATACGCACCACCGATGCAAAATCGAGCAGCGAAGCAGCAGCGTCTTCATGGCCTCGGACAGGCGCGAATACACTTCCTCCAGCAAGTATTGGCGGACATGGCGAGTATCGCCCGCGAACTGGCGGATAAACGACTTCCGGTCCTCTTCGTTCCTAAGCGCGCCTATGGCCAGCTTCAGGCCGGTTACCCACCCTTCCGTACGACCCAACAGCAGCGAAGTCTCCTCTTCTCTAAGCTCCAGGCCCGCATCGCGGAGCAGGCGTCCCCCTTCCTCCTGCGTCATCCGCAGCTCGTCCGCCCCCAGGCGAACGGCGACATCCCGCGCCTGCATTCTGGACAACGCGAAGCCCGGTTCCGTTCGGCTGGTCACGATTAACCGAACGGACGGCGGCAGATGCTCCGCGAAATAGGCAAAGCCTCGAAGCAGGCGCTCCTCGCGAATGACGTGGAAGTCGTCCAGCACAAGCGCGAGCTTGCCTTCCAACCGGCTCAGCTCGTTCAACAGCAGAATAAGCGCCTGCTCCGGTTCCGGCGCTTTCAGCAGCGACGGCAGATGTTCCGTCCGCTCCAGGAAGCCGGGACGAGCCCGGCCGATCGCGGCGCGGACGTACGCCCAGAACTGCCCTCCTTCGTTGTCCGTCTCCTCAAGAGACACCCAGGCCGACTCGATACCGCTGACGGACAGCCATTCGCACGCCAGCGTCGTCTTTCCGAAGCCTGCGGGCGCGCAGATCAGCGTCAGCGCCGCATCTCCGCTTCGCTCAAGCTTGTCCGTCAGCCGTTTGCGGACGACGAGCCTCTGCGACAGACGGGGAATCATCAGCTTCGCTTGCAGCAGCGCTTCCATCTCCTGCTTCTCTTCTTCTGTAAAGCGAACTCCCATCGTTCTCCTCCCGTTTTTCCGTTTTATCCGTTATTTCTATAATATCAGTAATAGCCGCCGGGCAGTTCCTTTCACCGTCTGTTTTTTTGGGAACGACGTCACAAAACTGCTTTCCCCGTTGTCTTAACTGCGTAAGCCAAAAAAAGACCCCCAAGGAGAGAGTCGAAATGGAAATCAGAATGAATCATTACAAAGCCAATCCGGAAGCTTATAAAGCCATGCTCGGACTCGAGCAATTCATCCGCAACAGCGGTCTCGACCATGAACTGTACGAATGGATCAAGCTGCGCGCTTCGCAGATCAACAACTGCTCGTTCTGCATCGACATGCACGCCAAAGATTTGTTGAAAATGGGCGTAAGCATGGAGAAGATCATGCTGCTTACCGCTTGGCACGAGGCGCCCCACTTCACTGCGAAGGAGCGCGCCGTGCTCGAGCTGACCGAATGCGCCACGAAGCTGTCCGAAGCCGGCGTTCCCCGGGGCGTGTACGATCGCGTGCGCGAGCATTTCGACGAGAAACAGGTCGTCGACCTGATCATGGCGATCAACGTCATCAATTCGTGGAATCGGATCGGCGTATCCACGGGCTTGTTCCCGGGAGCCCTTAATTGAACCTCGTCAGCTTATCCGGATTCACAACAAGGTAGAGACGGCGGATACGGGAGCCTCCGGGCTCCCATTCCGCGCAGATCGTCTTCGAGATCCGTTCGTCCATGCGCTGCGCGATTCCCGGCTCCCCGTTCAGCAGCATGCGCCCGAAGCCTTCCTTGAACGAACCTTTGGCGGACAAGCCCTCGAAGAAGGCCGTTACCCGCTTGACTCCAACGATCGGATAGATCGCCGCCCGGGCTTTGCCGCCCCCGTCCGAGACCAAGATCACGTCGTCGAGCAGAAACTCGAGCAGCGGCTTGAAATTGCCCGTCTCCGACGCGCGAAGGAATGCTTCGACGAATCGCTCCTTCGTCTCTTCGGCCGCTTCTCCTTGCCGCGGCTGCACCGCGTCATCTCCCATTTTCGCCTTAGCCCTGCTGAACGTCTTCCGGCAGCTTGCCTCGGTACGGCCCAGCATATCGGCAATATCCGCGTATTCGAACCCTAACGTTTCCTTCAGAACGTAGATCGCTCTCTCCAGAGGAGTCAGCTTCTGCAGCAAGACAAGGTAAGCATAGCCGATGCTTTCGCGACGTTCTGCCGGATCCGCGGTCCGCTCCCCGTCCGGCAGCGGTTCGGGCAGCCATTCCCCGATATACGTTTCCCGCTTGCGGCGCGACGACTTCAGCAGATTGATGCAGCGATTCGCCGTCATTTTCGCCAGATAAGCTTTCTCGTTCGCAATACCGTCCATATCCGTCTGCATATATTGAGCGAACACGTCCTGGACGATGTCCTCCGCATCCGTCGCCATCCCCAGCATGCGGTAGGCCAGTCCGAACAGCGCCGATCGATGCTGCTCGTAAGCTTGGGCTACTGTCATCGTCAGTCCTCCGTTCTCCATTTCCGAATTCATCCCTTTATAATGACAATGGAGAAGCAAAGTTTGTGACATTCCCCCGAGTGCCAAGAGCCAAACCTCTCCTCAATATTCCGAGAGCGCGGCCCGCAAATCTTCGATCCCGTTTATGGTTCCGAACTTCTCGAACTCCAAGTTCAGGTACTTCGTTTTTCCACGCGTTTCCCCCTCCTTCTCTTCCGCGAGGGCGGCATACACGTTGAGATCCGCTTCCGGGCCGGAATTCCGCATAAGACGGATGGCCGAGAACAACTCCTCCAAAAGAGCTTCCGAGAACTCCTTCGAGGTCAAACGGATATCCCAGGTTGGATAATGCTCGGTCGGCTTCGCCGGAATGCGAACTCCGTCCGCGTCTCTCTCCGCGCTTAGCCCCTCTTCCAAAGCCTGCAGTCGGTAGGTCGTGACAACTCGGATTCGGCCGATCTCTTCATTCCCGTATACGCGGGGAAACGTCTCGCGAAGACGCTCCTCCGTTCGGAGTCCCCAGTACACTTCCGCATAGTTGTCTTCCAGACGTTCGCCCAATCTCTTCATCGGCTCGTCCGGGGGCCCGCTCTCGTCGTAATACGCGTTCCTCTCTACGTGGATGATCCGCTCCTCATCCCCCCGGACATCGTACACCTTGGCGGAATACGTATCGAATTTAAAGTTGAACGAGCTTCCCGCCGACTTCGTTTCCATCCCGTATTTTTCTTTCATATATCGGACCGCGTCCTTCTGAATCTGCGCCCGCTTCCAAGGGTAGCCTTCCATTTCGGCATACACGTAGAACCCACCGTACAGCACGGCAAGCACAACGACGGCCAACAACAGCTTTTTCATCCGTTCTCTCCCCGATTACCTACTTCCGTCCCATCCTATCACATTTGGGGAAAAATGGCACCCCGCTGCCTAGCGCCCGACCGCCATGAACGCGAAGCCGAGACGACGCATCTCCGCACGATCGAGCATATTCCTTCCGTCCAGCAGCACCGGCGTCTCCATTCGGTCCTTGACGATCGCCCAGTCAAGCTCGCGGTACGCCTCCCAATCGGTGACGATCACCGCGGCATGAGCGCCCAGCAGAGCCTCCTCGGCGCTTTCCGTGAACGCGATTCGGTCGGCCGCACTCCCGTACATCGCGCGAAAACCGGCAATGCCGAGCGGGTCAGTCGCCGTAACGGCAGCCCCTTCGCCGAGCAGCGCTTCTATGACGGACGCGGCAGGCGTCTCCCTGACGTCGTCGGTTCCGGGCTTGAAGGTGAGTCCCAGCACGGCAATTCTTTTGCCGCCGAGCACCCACAGCTGCTCCCTCAGCTTGCGGATCATGCGCTGCGACCGCTCGCGGTTGATCTGCATCACCTGCTCCAGCAGGCCGAAGTTAAGGCCGTACGACCTGCCGACGTGAGCGAACGCGCGAAGATCCTTCGGAAAGCAAGAACCGCCGAAGCCCGGACCGGCTTTCAGGAAATCCGCCCCGATCCGCCTGTCGTAGCCGATCCCCTCGGCCACCAGCGTCACGTCGGCTCCCGTCTCCTCGCACAGGTCGGACACCATGTTGATGTAGGAGATTTTCGTCGCGAGAAAAGAGTTGGCCGCATACTTGATAATTTCCGCCGTATGCGAATCCGTGAACAGCTTCGGGCAATTGAACGAACGGTAGACGTCTTCCATCAGCGCACGGCCGCGCTCCGAGGCTACGCCGACAACGATCCGGTCCGGATGCATGAACTCCTTCACCGCCGCCCCTTCCCGCAGAAACTCGGGATTGGAGGCGATTTCAAGGTTTACCTTGCGGCCTTTCGCGTACAAGGCGCTCATCTTCTCGATCCAGCGACCCGTGCCGACGGGAACCGTGCTTTTGACGACGATCAGCTTGTATCCCGAATCGAGACTGTTCTCCACAATCTCCTTCGTCACCGCTTCGATCTGCGACATATCCGCGCTTCCGTCCGGCCGGGACGGCGTGCCGACGCAGACGAACAGCACCTCGGCCTTGAGTATCGCCAGCGGGGCGTCGTCCGTGAAGATCAGCCGGCCATCGCCCAGATTGCGAACGAGCATCTCCTGAAGCCCCGGCTCATAGATCGTACTGATTCCATCCTGCAGCCTGCTCAGCTTAGAGCGGTCCTTCTCGACGACTTGGACCCGGAATCCCAGGTCCGACAGACATACGGCCGTGACGAGTCCGACATAGCCCGCTCCGAATACGGCGATGTTCATCGCGCGGCCCCTCCCGCGGCGACGGCCCGCTCGGGCGCGCCTACCTTCCGGATATCCTCGAGCAGGCGGCCGAACACGCCGTCCCATGAGCGGCGAGCGGCCTCCCTCGTCCCCATCGCCGACAAAATCGTCCTCAGCGCGGCATCTTCGTGCAGCCGGGAGAGCGCAACCGCGAAGGCGTCCGCATCGCCCGGCGGGCAGAGCAAGCCGTTATCCCCGTGCCGGATATGATCCGGCACGGCTCCGCCCGCGGCCCCGATGACCGGAAGGCCGCAAGCCATCGCTTCCAGCACGACGTTGCCGAACGTCTCGGTCGCGGAAGGGAAGAGCAGCGCGTCGGAAGCGGCCATCATGCGTCTCAGCTCGGATTGCGGCAGCGCCCCGAGAAAGCGAGCTTGAACGTGCAGCCGGTCCGCGAGCGCCCGGACGCTCTCGGCGGCGGGGCCGTCTCCGGCCAGCAGCAGCTCCGCGTCGACTCCCGTATCGTGCACAAACTTGTGAACGGCCTCTACCGCCACCTCCGGCTGCTTCTCGGGCGCAAGCCTCCCCGCGTACAGCACGGCAAAGCGCGTGCGGCTCAGCCCGAGCGCGTCCCGCAGCGCCTGACGGTCGGGCTCCGGCCGGAACAACGAAGTATCGACGCCGCGGCTCCAAATTTCAAGCCCTGTCCATCCGTCGGCGCGGCACTCCTCCAGCACGGACGGCGAAGGCACGTAGATTCGGTTGCAGGGCCGATGAAACCAGTTCATATATTTCCAGGTCGCTTTACTCAGCCATTGGAGATTGTAGAAAGGCAGGTACCGTACGTAATGCGTATGGTGCGAGGCAACAAGAGGAATTCCGTGCTTCAGGGCGAGCTGCCTCCCCGTTACTCCGACGCCGAAGGGGGTCGCGACGTGGATGACGGTCGGCTTGAAGTCGAGCAGCTTGCTCTCCGCGCCGGCCATCTGCGGCACCGCGAACCTCAGCTCCGGGTAGAGGAAAAAGCGGATGCTCCTCAGCCGCTCGGCCATATCTGGCACCAAGTCCTCTCCTCTCGGACGCGAGGGGGCGAACACCCGGCACGCGATTCCTTGCCCTCGCAAGTAAGCCGTCCATCGCTCCAACGTCTTAGCCACCCCGTTCATCTCCGGGGCGTACGTGTCGGTAAACAGGGCCAAACGAATTTCCGGCATCCCAAGCACCTCCATACGTTTTGCCCCTATCGTAGCAAGCGGAAGTTATCGGAGTATCAACGGCGCGCCTCGAAGCGCATAAAATGGCCCCCTCCTCGTCATACTAATTTTTGGAATAAAACAAGGCAAAGGAGCGATAATCCCGTGACTGACCACAAAAACCAACTGTCCAAGGCGGAAGTCCAAGCGACCCCTCTGAACAAGCTGCCCGTCCCCGGAGAGGACGACGTGGAATTTTCCGCGGAGGAAGCCGCCGAAGCGTTCGAGCAGAACAACGGCTCCGCCGCGAACAACGCCGTCGTGGATCATCAGAACGAAAGAGAATAAGCGAAGAGGAGCTGCCCCTGGTTCGGGACGGCTCCTCTTTCTCTGGCGGCCCTTTGGCCGCTCTTATGTGAGGTCGCGAATTGCGATTTCCATGATTCGAATGCCTCTCTAGAATGGTGTTGACAAGAGTTGTTGAAAGGCGTGCTTGCCACCTCAAGCACGAGATTGAATTTGTTTGGAGAGCACGGACACCAGTTCTTCTAACGTAATGTCCGCCAGAACGCCTTCCATCGCTTCTTGGGCACGCGCCAGCAGCAGCTGCAGCACGGCTTGGATATTCGCGCCTACTTGGCATAGAGGATTCGGCTCGTTATGGATATTGAACAGCTTGCCCTCCTCGACAACGTCAACCGCGCGGTAAACGTCCAAAAGAGTAATCTCGTCCAAGCTTCTGGTCAGGTGAGCGCCTCCGCTGCCCGCCTTCACCGTCACGAGACCCGCCTTCTTAAGCTGTCCCATTACCCTTCTGACGATAACCGGGTTCGTTCCGACGCTTCCGGCGATCCATTCCGACGTGTTATGAGCGCTTGGCATAACGGCGAGCAGCGACAGTACATGCACGGCTATGGAAAAACGGCTGCTGATTTTCATGCCTGACACACCCTCTCGATGTAATCATTATAGTTACATCCTGAACGCGGTGTCAAGCTGGGAAGCCGTTATCCGCACGGATCTCCTCCAGCGAGCGAGGGACGGTCTGGCAGACCGTTAACCGCTACCTCTGGGCGGGTCCCGACCATCTAACGGTCTGGCTGGACCTCTGTCAAGAAAGTGGACACCTTTTAAGCGCATTTAGCTGATTTTTTTGTAATATATTGCCTCAAATCGATCCGGCGATACGTAACCCAAAGAACCATGGATTCTCTTGCGATTGTAGAAGAATTCAATGTACTCGAACATCTCTTGTTGGGCTTGCGACTTGGTCTTAAATCGCGTGCAGTA
>NZ_JBEPYQ010000125.1:0-17599 GCF_041641335.1 Cohnella sp.
ATGCTGCTGAACACTTCGATGAAGGTAAGCGAGGTGGCCGCCGCGCTCGGCTACAACTCGGCGCTGGCGTTCATTCGCTTCTTCAAGAAACAGAACGACATGACGCCTCAGGATTTCCGCTCCGCGCGTTCCCAGCCCGCCGGGCCGGGTCAATAAACGGAAACGAACCACGGGCCTTGGGCGGCGCGCAAAAAATGAGAATATCCCCTTTGCTTTATGAGAAGCCATGGACGATCCTGATGGTTATAATCGGTTCATAAAAGCTTGCGGGAGGAATCGGTTATGACGAAATGGATTGGGCTTAGGGAAATTGTTCGGGATGAAATCCGGCAGCGCCGGGAAGAGGGCTGCGACGTATCGGGCTTCGCGGAACGGCTGGAAGCGGCCGGCACGGACGAAGCTCTGATTATGGACGTATATCGCGCATTAACGGCTCTTCCGCCGAGCGAGGATTTTAAGTATATCGAGCCGTCCGACCTGGAGACGATTCGCGCCGAACTCCCGGAACAGCCGCGCATTGCGGCCGGTTCGTGGGAGGATGCCGAATGGCACAACAAGTTTTACGGCGCTTGGCTCGGCCGCGCGGCCGGATGCGCGCTGGGCAAGCCGCTGGAAGCTTCCTCCTTCATGCAAGGCTCTGGCGGCAGACCTGGCTGGCACAATATTAAGCTTTGGTTCGAAGGTGCCGGGCAGTGGCCGATTCGCCACTATACGCCGGGAGAATCGGCGGCCGAAGCGCAATACGGCATCGAGATCGCCCGCTGGAGCAGTCTGGCCAGCTGCCGGGAAAATATCCGCTTCATGGAAACGGACGACGATATCCGCTACACCGCGCTTGGCCTGCTCATGCTGGAGGAACGCGGCCTGGATTTCGATTCCTGGGACGTCGGCAAGCTGTGGCACCGACATCTGTCGTTCGGTCAGGTATTCACCGCCGAAGCCCAGACCTATTTGAATTTTGCCCGAGTCACCTCTCATATTAGCGGCGATCGGCCCGATGACTGGGAGAAGCTTGTCCATTGGGGACGCTCTTATCTGAACCCCTACCGCGAATGGATCGGCGCGCAGATCCGCGTGGACGGCTACGCGTACGGAGCTGCCGGACGGCCCGAGCTCGCAGCCGAGCTGGCTCGGCGGGACGCCTCCTTCTCTCATGTGAAGAACGGCATTTACGGGGCCATGTTCTGCTCCGCCATGATTGCGGCCGCGTTCGTCGAGAACGACGTGAAGCGGATCGTCGAGATCGGGTTAAGCCAAATTCCGAAGCGCAGCCGTCTTGCGGAAGACATCGCGCTGGCGGTTCGGATTGCCGAGAATACGTCGGATCAATTGGAGCTGGTGGAGAAGATTTGGGACGAGTTCAAGCATTATCACTGCGTTCATACCAATAATAACGCCGCATTGTGCGCGGCCGCGCTGATTCATTCCGGCGGGGATTTCGAGAAAGGGATTACGACGGCCGTGCTTGGCGGCTGGGATACCGATTGCAACGGCGCCACTGTCGGTTCCATCCTTGGCGCGTCGCTTGGAGCGGCGGCGCTGCCCGGCACCTGGATCAAGCCGCTGAACGATACTTTATACGCGGATGTCGGCGGCTTCCACCCGATCGCCCTCTCGGAATGCGCTCGCAGAAGCTATGAGGTTTTCCGGAAATTACAGCAATAAGACCGCCCCGCGATCGTCGCGGCGACGGAACGCGGTTCCGTTATCGCGGGCAACGTTGTATACTTGCCCTATACTACGATTCTTGTCAGGATGCGATCGAAGCGATGAAGCTGCATATTACGTACGATCATCCGATTCCGATCAACGCTTTCGAATGGACGCCCTCCTTCGATCGCCAGTCGCCCCACATGCATTCCAGTCTGGAAGTCGGCCTCTGCCTGTCGGGCAAAGGCCGTTTCTTCTTCGGCAGCAAAAGCTATGCGGCTTGTCCCGGGGATTTGTTTATCGTCAACAACGAGGAACGCCATATCGCTCAATCCGACCCGCACGATCCGAGCCGCTATCTGTTCATTAACTTCGATCCGGCGCTGCTGCTGGCCGAGGACCCCGGCCTTCTGCTGCCTTTCTCCTACCGTTCCACTCGTTTCCGCAACCACATCGCCGGCGGCTCTCCGCTTGCGCAGGAGCTTACGCCCTGGATACACGCAATCGCGCAGGAGCTGCGGGACAAGTCCCCCGGCTATTTGGCGATGGCCAAAAGCGCGCTTGTTCAGCTGTGCGGCCGCCTGCTTCGCCATTACAGCGATCTGCTTAACGATGACGAACGGCAGACGATGGTGCAGGCGGTGCGTCAGGCGCATTCGCTGGCCGCTCTGGTGGAGCGGCGCTTTCGCGAGCCGCTCAGTTTGGCGGAACTGGCGGACGAGTTGGGCTCAAGCGTCCCTCGCATCAGCCGCGCCTTTGTGGAGACGACAGGATACCGCTTCTCCGACTACGTCTCCCTCCTGCGCGTCCAAGCCGCCAAGCAGGAGCTGCTGGGGACGGACAAAGCGGTGGCCGATATCGCGTTCGAATGCGGCTTCCAGAGCTTGCCGACCTTCTATCGGGTGTTCAAGGACAAGGTCGGCGTATCCCCCGTCTCTTATCGTCAATCGATGGGCACCGTGCAGCAAGCAGACGAATAAGACGTCTAGCCGGGCCAGGTCAATAAATGTATATGAAAGGTAAGCAACGATCTCTTTTTCCGCCGGATCGGTCCCCTTACAATTGGGGTACGCATAGCGCGTGCACGAAGGAGGAATCGTTTTGAGACAATTGACGGCGGTATTGCTGGGAGCCGGCAGCAGAGGAAGATACATTTACGGACCGTATGCGGAGAAATTCCCCAACGAGCTGAAATTCGTGGCCGTAGCCGAGCCGAACGAAGAGCGCAGAACCAGGTTCGCGGAAATTCACGGCATCGCCCCCGACCGGGTGTACGACTCCTGGGAGAAAGCATTCGAGCACGGCCGCATGGCGGACATTATGATCGTCTGCACCTTGGACCGGATGCATTACGTTCCCGCGATGACGGCGATGGAGCTCGGCTATCACGTCATGCTGGAGAAGCCGATGTCGCCCTCCCTGGAGGAATGCATCCGGCTGGAGCGCGCTTCGCTCAAGTATAGACGGCTGCTCGCCGTGACGCACGTGCTGCGCTATTCCCCGTTCTGGTCGGGAATCAAAAAGTGCATCTCGGACGGAGAGCTGGGGACGATCGGAACGATTCAACTTACCGAGAACGTCGGTTATTTGCATATGATCCACAGCTACGTGCGCGGCAATTGGCGGAATTCGGAGGAGACGAGTCCGATGATTCTGGCCAAGTCGTGCCACGATCTGGACCTCATCTCGTGGCTGATGGATCAGCCGTGCACCGGCGTCAGCTCGTACGGCTCGCTGCTGCACTTCCGCGCGGAGAACGCTCCGGAAGGCTCGGCCGAGCGCTGCATCGATGGCTGCGAGGTCGAACGGGACTGCGCCTTCTCCGCGCTGAAAATGTATATGCAGCCGCCTCATCATCCCTGGGCCCGCTACATGACAAGCGACCTGTCGCAGGAAGGCATCCTGACGGCGCTCCGCGAAGGACCGTTCGGCCGCTGCGTCTATCGCTGCGACAACAACGTCGTCGACCATCAGATCGTCAATCTGGCTTTCGAGAACGGAGCGAATGCCTCGTTCATCATGTCGGGCCTGACGCAGAGCGGCACGCGGCGGGTTCAGATCATGGGCACGCAGGGCGAGATTATCGGGGATATGGACAAGGGGGCTTTCACGCTGTACCGCTACGCGACGGGGGAGCAGGTCGAGATTCGCTGCAGCGTCGAGGGCGACGGCCACGGTGGCGGCGACGAGCGCATGGTCGCTTCGTTCCTGCGCGACGTGCGCGGCTTCGACCGCAATCCGTCGCACGGCCTGACGTCGGCCACCGCCTCCTTGCAGAGCCATCTCATGGCTTTCGCGGCCGAGCATTCGAGGCTTCAAGACGGTCAGGCCGTCAAGCTGGCGGATCTGTACCGGACGGACTCGGTGTTGGTTTAGCGGCAGCCAAACAGCCGACCGTATCCGCTTCCGCACGATACGGTCGGCTGCCATGACGCCGCACAAATGCGGCTATACAGCGAACGCCGGACTAAGCTTGCCGTTGCTAATGACGTGAAGCTCATGCAACGCTCTGGTACATGCTACGTACAAGAGCTTTCTGTCGGAGACGTTATCTCCGTAAATCCCTGCGGATGCGTCAGTAACGACGACCGCATCAAATTCGATGCCCTTGGACAGATAGGCAGGCATGATGACGATCCCACCGGCGTACTCGTCGGCGGAATCCAACAATACTGCCGTATCCTCGCGTCCCAAACCCTTCTTCAGCTCCAACGCCTCTTTTGCGGTTTTGACGATTAACGCAATATTGCCGTAGTTTCGGTCGATCGTTCCTTGCAGCACGCCCCGCACTCGGCCCAACCATGCCGCAGGCGCCTCTTCGTAGACGTCCGGCTCGCGTCCATGACGCAAAATCGGCTGCGACAGCGCAAACTTCCCTTCGCTCCACGATTCGATCAAGCGGCCGGCGAACGAAGTGATCTCCACCGTCGATCTGTAGCTTGTTCGCAGTTCCAGGTAGGTGCTGTCTCCAAGCGCGCCGGCAAGCTCGTCCCACCTATGTATGCCGCGGAAGCTGAATATGCTCTGCCCCAAATCCCCCAGAATCATGATGGAACCGGGACTAACGACGGATTGGATAAGCTCGATCTGGAACGGACTGTAGTCCTGGCCTTCGTCGATGACCGCATATTGATAGCTGACGTATTTGATCTCTTTATTTTGAATTCTTCTGGCGCCGATCTCTCCCGAAATGTACTGCTTGATGTACAGCAGCGGAGCCAGATCCTCGTATTCCAACTCGTTGTTCTCCCTCATGAAGCGATGGTGACGGCACAGAAACCTGTAGCCCTCCAAATCGATCAAATCGGCAACATACGAATAGTTGAGCTCGCTCGACATGAAATCGAAATAGATTTCCAGAGCTTCGGGCTCTTTCCATCTCGACTTTAAGCCGTTAAGCTGCTTTCTGATTTTAGTTTTCGAAGAGGTCTGCGATCTTTCGGCCAGACTGCGTACGTATCTTTCGATAACGTTCAAAATGAACTCCCGTCTTTTGACGATCGGCAAATGCTTGTAGTCCACGCAAAACCAACGCCGCATCTGCTCTACGGATACGATATAATCCTCGTCTTGGTCAATCGCGATTCTCACCTCGTCCTGGGGAAAACAAGCTTGCTCGTAATCCTCGAGATAGCGGAGCAACGCTTTCTTGAAGGGCAGCGAGCCTTTGATCTTGGATTTCAACAGGTACCGGTTCGCGACCAACGGCTCGCTCTTCTCGATGATCTGCATCGTCTCGAACGGCTCGGTAAACACGAAGCTCCCGATATTCAGCAGCTCGACCGCCCATTCCTGGAACGTCTTCTGTTCGATCCCATCCACGCCGAGGCTAGGCAGCACCTTGTGCACGTAATTCAGGAAGATGCGATTAGGGCCGAACACAATAAAACGCGTCGGATCGAGCTTGCTTTCTTCGTAGAACAAGTAGGCTAGCCTATGAAGAGCGACCGTCGTTTTCCCGCTGCCGGCCGAGCCTTGCACGATAATCGACTTGTTTCTGGGCAACCGGATCAGCGAATCTTGTTCGGCCTGAATCGTCTCGACGATATCTCGCATCTTCTCGTTGGAATGGGCTGCCAGCCTCTTGCTCAGAATCGGGTCGTCATACTCGAAATACGTTTCGTTCCACTCCTGATCGAGATATTGCAGCCCTTCGTCCAGTTCGAATTGCCGGATAAGTCTCACCGTGACCGGGCCTTCGCTGGAAACGGTCGGTCCTAATTTCTTTTGATAGAACAGAGAGCTTAACGGGGATGTCCAAGAAACGACCCGAACTTCGGAGCTCGCTTCGTCGCTTACGCCTGCGTGACCGATATAATGCGTGACCGCCGTTGCCGTTCCCCGCTGGAGCTCATAATCAATTCTTGCAAAATACGGTTTGTCGTACACACTCCGTAATTTCGGGATTTGCTTGGCGATCGACGCGGCGATCAGATTGTCCGCATGGATATCTCCCCCGCCCAGTCCCCATTCCCTTCGAGATTTGAAGCTAAGCTTATGCTCGGTCAGATCGATCTGGTTCTGGATCGTTTTACGGGTAGCGGTTAAGTAATTAAGCTCAAAATTGTAGCTCCTCCCCCATCCAGTCCATTCCGACTTGGGTTTGAAAAAAACGGGCTCAGCATTGGCCGAATTAAGCAGCCCCCTCTGCTCAATCTCTTCCCCGACCCTCGTCTTCGCCTCTCTTTTCGCTCTCCGCTCGGCTTCTTCTTTTGTCCTGCGTTCTGCTTCTTCCCTTAACTTCAAATCGGCTTCTTTCTTGGCCTTGCCCTCCGCTTCTTCCCTTGCGCTGCGCTCGGTTTCTTCCCTCACCTTTTGTTTCGCTTCTTCTCTTGCCTTCCGTTTCGCTTCGGCTTTCTGCCTCGCTCGTTCCTTGGCCCGGCGTTCCTCGTTTTCCTGGGACAGCCGCTCCACCTTCTCGCGCGCTTCCCGTTCGATCCCCTCTGCCCGTACGGCCGTCCGCTCCGGTATATGCTTCGTTTCCAGCATACGCAGCAATTTTCCTTCGCGGTTCAAACGGCTCAGTAAAAGCAGCGTCTCATCGTTCGGATTACGGGTCAAGTCTCGATCCAATTGCCGCTGTACGTCCTGCTGATACTGCCTTTCCCTTTGCTGTTTGCCGTCTACGCCAAGAAGAAAATTGAAGATTCCATGGACAACCGGCGTGTGGGCCGACCGTCTCTTGCGCTCGTAGTCTTCAGCCAAACGCCGAAAATAGAAAGTTTGGGTAACGGAGCGCATCCTGCTCCGCTCCTCCTCATCCAGCTGGATTTTACGCTGCACTTCGCGACCGATCTCCTCTTCGATCCGCGCCCGCCTCCTACGTTCCCGCTCTTCCTCGCGGATCTTCTTATAAGCGATAGCTTCCTCTTTGGTCATACAGGTTACCCAGTAATCTATCGTAACCGCCCGGGGAAGGACTTGGTCGATTCTGGCGTAGGAATAGCTTTCAAGATCATCCAACCCATATTGGGCCGGAATCGTCCCCAAATACAACTCTTTGCAAATGACCCGGATTTCCCTTCCCTGAAGAACCAGTTTGGCGATATTTCCTTCTTTCACCTTCTCTTTGAGGAGACGAAAGCTTTGTTGGTCCATGTGCTTGTCGAGACCTTTGATTTCCATGGCGTAAGCCCTCTCTGCGCTGACTGATGGTCGATTCGGGATCGTTCCCCCCGTCTCTCGTCAATTCGACAAAACCCATCTTATTCCTTTCCCTATTAACTTAATCTAAACGAAAATAACCTGCCCTAAGGTTAGCGCCAGGGAACAGGTTATTTTCTAATACTCTACTTTCTTGCTTGGAGGCTTCCCACTCAAAGCGTTGTGCGGGAGAACGGTGTTGGCGCACCGTTTATACTTTTAATGTAAATCACCAGTCGTATTTTTGCAACTTTAGCGCTAAACCGGGCAAATCCCAACTCATTACCTCTATAAGAAAATTATTCCTTTCCCGGGTTAAATCTTGTACTATCGAGGTAACGACAAAATAGGAGGAATTTCCGCATGAGGTTCAAGCGTTTGACATGCTTTGTGCTTGCTCTGTTAATCGTTTTGCCGCTATCCTTATCCAGCTCTGCGTTTGCCGCAGCCACAAATGATAGTTCCAGCCATTGGGCAATGTCGACCTTGCAGAAGTGGAAAGATCAAGGGCTGCTGCAAGGCTACGGAAACGGGCAAGTACGGCCGGATGCGCCCGTAACGCGCGCGGAATTCGCGGCCTTCCTCAATCGGGCGTTCGGGCTGAAGGAACAGGCCGCATCGCTCAGCTTCGTGGACTTGGCGAGCAATCACTGGGGGTACAGAGATATCTCCATAGCCTATCAGGCGGGATACATAAAGGGAGATTCGAGACAAAAGGTCAATCCGAACGGCATGACTGCGCGCCAGGAAGCGGCGGTTATGCTTGCCGGCGCATTACAATTAAACGGACCGGCGAAAGCCGATCTGTCGATGTTTAAGGACGCGAACCTGATCGCAGGTTGGGCGAGCAAGCAAGTCGCTGCTCTCGTCGAACAATCCGTTATGCAGGGCGACAGGGCCGGCAACTTCCGGCCGTTATCGCCGATCACCCGCGCTGAAGCGATTGTAGCGATCGATAATGCCTTAACGAGGGTCAAGGGAGAAACAACCGTCATATCCAAGCCGGGCGTGTACGGCTCCGCCGCCAAAAAAACGATCGTTAACGGCGACGTCACAATTGCGGCTGCAGGCGTCACTCTGATTAACTATGAAATTAAAGGAAATCTGCTGCTGGGCAAAGAGATTGGCGAAGGGGACGTCTACCTGAAACAGGTTAAGGTAGACGGGAAGACGACTGTCGCCGGAGGCGGTCAAAACTCGATTCATCTGGAAGATTCCGTGCTGGTGCAGATCGTTGTCAATAAAGCGACAGGCACGGTTCGAATCGTGGTCTCCGGTTCCACGACGGTTCAGAAGGTAACGGTGCAATCTCCCGTAAAGCTGGAAGAATCGACCGTGACAGACAGCGGCGTGAAGGATGTAGAGCTGTCTCCCGCTTTGCCCGAAGGCTCGAAGGTAGAGCTTGCTGGACAATTCGAAAGCGTAAGCGTCTTGGCTTCCCGCATCGTCGTCAGCATTTCAAGCGGCTCGGTGCAAAATATGGAGGTTGCCTCCGGAGCGACGGGCGCGGAAATCAACCTCAGCAAAGAGGCCCAAATCATACAGCTCGTTCTTGAAGCCGTAACGAAAATGATTGGCGAAGGAAAAGTCGTCAACGCCACGGTTCAAGAGGGAGCCAAAGGCTCTAGCTTCGAAACGAAACCGGAAAAGGTGGACGGGGCTGGCAATTCTGGCGCGTCCGGCGGATCGACCGCCGGTGGCGGTGGCGGCGGTGGCGGTGGCGATGGAGGCACCGGAGGTGGCAATGGGGGCGGCACCCCGCCTGCTGTCTGCACCGCTCTATGCAGCAGCGCGTTCTTGTCCAAACTGACGTTCGGGGACTATACGCTGACACAGCGCGACGAAACAAATTCAATTGTCGGCGAAGGTTTCTCCAAATCGGTGTTCTCCTACACGTTGGACGTGCCTCGGGATATCACGGAGCAGACTGTTGGCCTGTCTATCGCTACGGAATCGGAATGGGCCGGTGTATTTGCTACTGTAAACTACCAGGACGGCACACAAGACACGTTTGACTTTAAAGGAAAGAAAGAAATCGATATTAAGCTAAAACCGCTCGAAGATGTTCATATTAACATTTTTGTCCATAGCAGTGACGCCATATATAACAAAGCGTACAGTTTCAGTATCCGCTACGTAAGAACAATTCAGGAAGGTTTCAAGGTGCAGTCCAGCGGATATGTTGATCCTGCGGGCATTTATAGACCGGTGTATACGTTGTTGACAGAAGCGTTCGAGAAAACAGATAAAGTCGAAGTCTACTTATTTGATCAACCGATACCCAATTTAGATTGCAACGAATCGCCCTTTTCCAACCAAAAATCTTGTTATCTAGGAATCTGGTCGATTGTTCCTGACTTTCCAACATCTCTGTACATTAAGGTATTGCGGGACAATTCCGTTCTCGCTGAAGGCGACTATATTCCAAATATGGCCCCGGTCCCCGTCATTGAAAATATAACTGGTGTTGACGTTCGTCTTTATACGACTGCAGAGTTGGACGAATGGAACAGGCTTTCCTTGGATGATTTTTCTACTGGCGGGTCTATTACCATTTCTGTAGAGCAGCTACCAGAATCATTAAAGACAGCCCGTTACATCGGGGTTGCCGATACCTACTCGATCTTCGGTTATGAACCGCAACCGCGCCCTTGGCATATGGATCATTTTAAAGCAAGCGCAAACTTGTGGAATTTTTCCGGTTGGTCAGGTCTGAATGACACTAGCTCGTTTTATTCCGGCAGTGCAGAAACGATCTACGATCAGTACTTGTACATTGTATTCCTGGACCAGCAGCGAAATCCGATCGGAGTCTACAACAAGCTGCTTCAGTTTGACGAGGCTCATGCCGCAACGGGAGCAAAGCTTGCCAAAAACACGACCGTCGACCCTAACGATACGACGAAGCCAGAGTTGACGGTCAGTATACGCGATTTCTTTAATAACTATCAAGTAAGCAGTACAGAAACCGGTACTGTCTATGTTCTTCCGAGCTCGTATGACCTATCGCAGTCCAGCCGCAAAGCCATTCATCAATTCGTACAGCAAGGGATAGGGATGGCCGTTCCGATAACCGCCAATACGCCCGTACACCTAGAAACAGTCCTTATTCCTCAGGGAGAATTTCAAGTCGTAGCGGCAGACGCTGCGGGTAATTTGTCTGACCCGGCTACTCTTGCCATTAATCGGAATTTGACCATTGTACGGGGGATTCGTTATAACAGCGGCGTCTCTCTGCATTTATCTCAGGGAATTGACTTGAATATGGATCCGTCCGCCTTGAAGACCGCGATCTCCACTTCGACGGATGGCGGCGCTACCTACCAGCCTCTTGACCAGAATGATACCGTCACGGTGCAACCGGACGACGGTAGCGGTTTTTGGCGCATATTCGTTGATTTCGCAACGCCTTTCACTGGGGATAATAACTATTGGAAAATTGCCTCCGGAACATTTAAGATAAACAACTCGCCTATAGAAGCTGAAGTGATTTCTTCTTATAAGGCCGGAGCGCTCCTCAATGTTGTGGAATACGCTCCAGTGTTACTAGCAGGGGATAAGATCATATTTTCGGCTGACAAGCCAACGACGGTGTACTTTGTACCCGAAGGCACTTTAGGAAGTCAAACGCAATTTGAGGCGGCCGCACAGGGCAGAGTGTATCGCATTAATGCAGATAACGTTCCCCAAACTTTCGAGATCGACACCAGCGGACTGCAAGCGGGCAATTATCTGATATGGGCCTGGGAAGGACAGATCATATTGGTGACGATTCAATAACTTAATAGCGAGGCTGTCTCATCAACAGGGTCGTACAAGATGATCGACGAAAAATAAGAGCATCTATCTCCTTATAGAGCAAGGGAAGGGAGATAGATGCCTCTTACATTCGTTCACCGATCATCTGTTTGTACGACTCTTTTTACTTACGGGACAATCCCATTCAATTTGCCCCTAACACCGGAAAACGGAAGCGATAAGAGCCGGAGCCGACGGACAGTCGGACTCCTTCGTCCGTCTGCGAGAGCGATCGGACGCCCTCGGCGGCTTCCAGAGCCGAGCCGCTTTCCGTTACGCTAGCCAGCCGCGCGCTCGGAAGCAGAATGTCCGCGCCGGCGTTGCCCGGAACGTCGACGTCGACGAAGATGTCGCCGCCTTCCGCGCGCCATCCAGACGCGATTCGCCCGTAGGCGGATTCGAAGCTTGCGCGGGCGAACGTCAGTTCTCCGTTCGCGCAGCCCGGACGAATCTTCGCCCGCTTATAAGCGGGCTCGCTTTCGTCCATGTCCAGCCCGGCCACGTACCGGTACATCCAATCGCCGATCGCCCCGTACGCGTAATGGTTGTAGGAGTTCATGTCGTCGCTCCAGAACGAGCCGTCCGGCTTGATGCCGTCCCAATGCTCCCAGATCGTCGTGGCGCCTTTCGTAATGGAGTACAGCCAAGACGGATACGTATCCTGAAGCAGCAGCTTCAACGCGGTCTCATGATAGCCGTTCTCCGATAGCGCGATGCATAGGTACGGCGTTCCTACGAACCCGGTATCGAGATGATGCCCGTTCCGAACGACTAGCTCGTTCAGATCCGCGGCGATCCGCTTCCGGTCCTCGCCGTCCGCCAGACCGAATACGAGCGGCAAAATGTTGGCCGTCTGCGTCGATGCGGCCATCCGGCCCTCGGACGTAAGGAACGTCTCGCGGAATTTGGCGATGATTCCTTCCAGCAGCCGGCCGTACTCCCCGGCCTCCTCGTCCTTGCCGAGCACGGCCGCCGCATCGCGCAGGATGCGCGTCGACAGCGCGTAATACGCCGTAGCGACCAATTCCACCGGCGTGGCGCCGAAATAGCTGCCTTCGTGGGCGTCCAGCGCCAGCCAGTCGCCGAAGTGAAAGCCCGTGTTCCACAGAACTTCATCGTCGCCCTGCGCGCGGATGAACTCCACCCATGCCTTCATGCTGCCGTATTGCTCCTCCAGCAGGCGGCGATCGCCGTACACCAGATAGACGGTCCACGGGCAGACGGTGGCGGCGTCCCCCCAGGCCGACGAAGTATACGTCTCGTCTCCCCACATCGTGGAGGTGTAATCCTCAAGGGCGTTCGGCACGACGTAAGGCACGCTGCCGGTGTCGCGCTGATCCGCCTTCAGGTCGCGCAGCCATTTCGTGAAGAACGGGCCGACATGATAATTAAACGCCGCCGTCCGTATGAACACCTGCGCATCTCCGGTCCAGCCGAGCCGCTCGTCGCGCTGCGGGCAGTCCGTCGGCACGTCGAGGAAATTGCCCCGCTGCCCCCAGACGATGTTCTGCTGCAGCCGGTTGACCATCGAGTTCGAGCACTCGAAGCGGCCCGTCGGCTCCATGTCCGTGTGCAGCACCTCGGCGACGAATCCGTTCTTCAAGCTTTCGTCCGACAACTGCTCCAGCCCTTCCACGAGCACGTACCGGAAGCCTTGGAACGTAAAATGGGGCGCGTACGAGACCCTACCGGCTTCCCCGGCGATATATTCGACGGTCTGCTTCGCCTTGCGCAGATTGCCGGTATAGAAATTGCCGTCCTTATCCAGCACTTCCGCGTGACGCAGAAGGACGCGAGCGCCCGCCGGCAAGTCGAGCGAGAAGCGCATCCGGCCGACCAGGTTCTGCCCCATGTCCAGCACTCTGTTCCCTTGGGGCGTGCGCAGAACGGCCTGCGGGGACAGCGTCTCGGTGACGCGGGTCGGATCGTTCTCCTGCGCCACGAGCTGTCCGTACCCGAGCGGAACTTCTACCGTCCCGTGCCAGTCTCCATCCGTCCCTCCCGCCTCGCTCCAGCCTTCGCGGGCCATTCGGGCATCGTACAGCTCCCCGGCGTACAGCTCGGACATCCGAATCGCTCCGGTTGCCGCTTCCCAGGTGCGGTTAGTGACGACCCACTCTTCGCTTCCGTCCTCATAGCCGATGTAAAGCTGGAGCAGAGCCGCCCTTCTGTCTCCATAGATGTTCCGCTTGCTCAGCCACGTCAACTCGCCCTTGTACCAGCCGTCGCCAAGCGCGATTCCGATGACGTTGTCGCCTCCGCGCAGCAGGCCGGTGACATCGTACGTCTGATACTGATGGCGCTCGCGATAGCTCGTCCAGCCCGGCGCCAGTACATCCTCGCCTACACGCGAGCCGTTCGCGTACAGCTCGTACACGCCGGCCGCCGTCGCGTAAATTCTCGCGCTGCGGATACCCTTTTTCACGGAGAAGCCCTTCCTCAGCAGATAAGCTTCCTTGGCGTGCGGATCGATCGCCTCCGGATCGGGGGTAACCCACTCCGCCTTCCACTCTTCGGGCGACAACAATCCGGTCTCCCACCAGCCGGTACGGCTCCAGCCCGTCTCGCGGCCGTAGTTGTCCCACGCCTTGACCCGATAATAGTACCGGGTCCGCGAACGGACGGCCGGTCCGCCGTATTCCACCAGCACGGACCGATCTCCTTCGACCCGTCCGGAATCCCAGAGCGGCGCGTCGAAGCCGTCCTCCGACTCCGCGGTCTGAATCCGGAATGCGGTCTGGACCGTGCCTCTTCTGTCCGATTCGAGCTTCCAGCCTAATCGCGGTACCCGCACCGCGGTTCCGAGCAAAGCTTCCCGATATTCGCAAGTTAACGAGCGAACGCTGAATTCCGTCATGCTATCTTCTCTCCCTCAGCCTTATTCGTTCGGATAGACGATCACCTTCAGGCTCTCGCTCTTGTTGTTCATGGCCCGTTCCATCGCTTCCTGCGTCCGGCCGAGCGGATAACGATCGGTAATGAGCGCGGAAACGTCGGCGATGCCGGACGCCAGAATCTCGATTCCCGCCTTATACGTGCCGGCGTAGCGGAACACGCCGTAAATATCGACCTCATGGTCGCTGATGAAATGAATGTCCAGCGGGATTTCCGCCTGGACCGGCAGGCCGACGATCGCCAGCTTGCCTCCCCGCTTCAGCGACAGCAGCGCCGATTGCAGCGCCTTCGGATTGCCGGCCGTCTCCCAAGCGACGTCGACGCCCGAGCCTCCGTTTAGCGCCTTGATCGTCTCGACGGCATCCTGCTCGCGAACGTTAATCGCGTGCGTGGCGCCCAGCTTCTTGGCCGCCTCCAGGCGGACCGGCTCCAGATCGGTGACGTAAATCCGGCTGGCGCCGTAAGCTCTGGCCGCCACCACGGCGAGCAATCCGACCGGTCCCATACCCATAATCGCCACGGAGTCCCCCGGCTTAAGGCCGGTCCGGTTCGCCGCGTGGATGCCGACCGAGAACGGCTCGATCAGCGCCGCTTCTTCGTAGCTCAAGCTGTCGGGAATCGGAAACAGGAAGTCTTCGCGCATCTTCACATATTGAGCGAACGAGCCGTCGATCGGCGGCGTCGCGAAAAACGCAACCTCCGGGCACAGGTTGTACTTGCCCGATTTGCAGGCGGGGCAGCGTCCGCAGGTGGTCTGCGGTTCAATTGCCACCCGGTCGCCCGGCTTAAGCCGAGTAACCCCTTTGCCTGCGGCAACAACCTCGCCGGCGCATTCATGGCCGAGAATCATCGGATAGCGGACGATCGCGCCGCCAATGCGGCCATGCTCGAAATAGTGGATGTCGGAGCCGCACACGCCGACCGCCATCACCTTGACGAGCGCTTCGTGCTCGCCGAGCTCGGGAATCGGCCGGTCTTCGGTCGCGATCCGGCGCGGCTCGGTCATGACGGCCGCCTTCATAGTAGCGGGAATAGTCATTGAAATCACCTTTCTCTCGATCGTCCGTCGCGGACGATTGTTCGATGCTATCATACCTCCCCGGACGGTACATTAACTTTGGCGAATCGGGTGCACTATTTTTAGGCGAACACGCTCTGCCCCTTTGTATGGCTTCCGGCAATCATGGTATGCTATTTTTAGATATGCCGCCCCTTCGGAGGACTCGAGATGGTTAATCGCAACATTCGCAACAAGCTGTTTTTCGTTTTTTTGGGCATTTCGATCATTCCCATTTTTATCGTGACGCTCATTTCCTATAACGCTTACACGAGTCTTGTCGCCAAGCAGGTATCCCTCGTCTCGACCGGCACGATCGACAACGCCGTCGAGCGGATCGACCACATTTTCCAGAACATCGACCATATTACGCTGTCGTTCCAGCAGTTCACCACCCGCCCGGGGGCGGTGACGGTGTCGCAGGAGCTGAACAAGCTGATTAACAATCCGAACGCCGATCAGTACGACTTTTTCCTGGCGCGCACCAACATGCTGTTTTTTTTCAACAATCTCATGCTCGGCAATCCGTATTTGAACGGCATCTACATTTTCCTTCCGGACGGGCGGTCGATCAGCTACGGCATCAGCACCGATCTCAAGGTCGACTACAGCCCGCTGGGCGACGACTGGTACGAACGAACGCTGGTGAAAAACGGAGGCCTATACATCAGCGATGCCGATACGAAGGAATTCATCATAAACGCCAGGCCGTCCATTACGTTCTCCCGCGCGCTGTACGATCCCGATACCCGGCAGCTGCTCGGCGTGCTGATGCTCGACTGCGGGCTCGATATTTTCAAAGGCATCGACAAAGATATCGTCCCCGATATTACGAGCATGTTCCTCGTTAACGGCAACGGCAAGATTCTGTACGAAAACTCCGCAACGCCGCGAATCGGAGAGCGTCTGCCCGAGCCGCTGAACGGCTGGATCGCCGCCCATCCGGGCGAAGCCTCCGAAGAGACGGCGGACGGGACGCTGGCCGTAGTGAAGCCGTTTCCCGACAACGATTGGAAAATCGTCGGCTCGATTCGCCTGCCGGAGCTGTACAAGCAATACGGCGTGTCCGAGCGGCTGCTAATCTATATCGCGGTCACGTGCGCGGTGATTTTCGTGCTTCTCTCCATTCTGCTCTCGAGCCTGATTACGAAGCCGATCATCGACCTCAGCAAGACGATGCGGAAAAACAAATTTCTCAGCCTCGTCACGGTGAAAAAGAATCTGGAGCGGACGGACGAGATCGGCGTGCTGTACACGGAGTACAACAAAATGATTCAGGACATCGACAGATATATCAAAGAGAGTTATCAGAACCGGCTCATTACGCTCGATTCGCAGATGAAAGCGCTGGAGGCGCAGATCAACTCGCACTTTCTGTACAACACGTTGGAGTCGATCAACAGCATCGCCGAGATCGAGGAAGTCGAGAGCATCGCCGTCATGACGAAGGCGCTCGGAGACATGTTCCGCTACAGCATCAAGACGGAGAGCGAGCTGGTCCCGATCGAGGACGAGCTTGCGCACGTCAGCAACTACATGACGATTCAGAAAATCCGCTACGAGGACAAAATCGACTTCCGCCTCGAGATCGAGGAAGATTTGCCATCCTATAAGGTGCTGAAGCTCATCGTGCAGCCGATCGTCGAGAACGCGCTGTACCATGGTCTGGAGAGCACCAGGAAAAAGGGAACCGTCGCGGTAAAAGTATTCCGCGCGGAGGAGCGCATCGTCTTCGAAATCGCGGACGACGGCGTCGGCATGTCGCCGGAGCAGCTTCAGGAGCTGCGGGCGCTGCTGAGCGAGCCGCCCGCCTTCAGCGAGCTCGGCCACCGCGACAAGCGGAGCATCGGGCTTAAAAACGTGCATTCGAGAATTTCCCTCTACTACGGCCCCGAGTACGGCTTGTCGCTGGAGAGCGAGCTGCACAAAGGGACGAGGGTCGTTCTCAACGTGCCTATCCTGGATTAGAGGTGTCGCGTTATGTATAAATATATCGTCGTGGACGACGAGGTCTTGATCCGGCGCGGAATGCTGAAGAAGATTCGCGCCGCCGACTTCGGCGATCGACTCGAGTTCGCCGGCGAGGCGAACAACGGCGAGGACGCTCTGGCTCTGCTCGGGAGCGCCGACCCGGACATTGTCATCACCGATATGAGAATGCCGGAGATGGACGGCAAGTTGCTGCTTCAGACGCTTCAGACGAACTATCCGAGCAAGAAAATCATTGTCGTCAGCGGCTACTCCGACTACGAATACATGAAGGAAGCCATCTCCGCCAAGGTGGTCGGCTACTTGCTCAAGCCGTTCAGCCGGGACGAGATTCGCGAAACGCTGACCAAGGCCATCGACTTGCTCGATGCAGAGCGCTCGGCGCTGCAGCAGTTGGAGCATCAGGAGAACGAGAAGCAGGAGATCAGCTACGACGCGGACCTTCAGTCGCTCGGCCATCTTATTGTGGGATTGCACCGGAAAGAGAAGGTTCCGGCGTTCCGCTCGGTAAGGCTACAGGAGGCTGCTTCGGCGAAGCGCTACGTCCTGCTGGCGGCGTACTCCTCG
>NZ_JBEPYQ010000126.1:0-17344 GCF_041641335.1 Cohnella sp.
TGCCACGTGTGCGGTGAAATCGACAAGGCTGTTAAAAACCTAAGCGTACGAACGTGGCAATGCCGATCGTGCGACGCGGTGCATGATCGCGACGAGAATGCCGCCAAGAACATCTTGCTCCTGACAACCGTATAGAAACTTCCAGGTCAACAAGAACTGCGGGAACCGCAGGGATCGCTTGCTCAACTTCACTTCGGATGAGGTGATTACGCAAGAATCTCCCACTTCAACGCAAATGCGTAAGTGGGGGAGTGTTCAATAATATTATTCATATACTTAGCGCCATGGTAGCATATTTGTACGGATTACGCATCCGAAGCAATCTTCGGGACGAGGTGACCGACCGCATGTCTATACGCATCATGCTGCTGTCCTATACGGGTATGCTGCTCGTCAGCCTGCTGGAGGGCTGCGAAGTAAGAGTGGATTCCTTGCTGACCGACGGGGATCAAAAAGCGACTCAAGAGGTGAATCGAGAAATGGACAAGTTAAACCGGGAATTGCTGCAAGCGGTCACCGAAGGAGACCGGCAAGCCGTCGAACGGCTGCTGGAGCAAGGGGCCGACATAGACGCCAAGGACGGCCGAGGCCGCACTTCCGCGATGATCGCGGTGCATAACGATCGGCTTGACCTGTTCAACCTGCTCGCAGAGCGCGGAGCCAACCTGAATATCCGGGACGACCGCTTGGACAATCCGCTGCTGTACTCGGGCGCGGAGGGCAAGATGGACTTCCTGAAGGCTTCCCTTGCCGCAGGAGCGGATACGACGATTACGAACCGTTTCGGAGGAACGGCGCTTATTCCGGCGGCCGATCGGGGTCACGTCGAAATCGTACGCGAACTTCTGGAACACTCGGACGTCGATGTCGACCATGTTAATAACCTGGGTTGGACCGCGTTGCTGGAAGCCGTCATCCTCGGAGACGGAGGCAAACCTCATCAGGAGATCGTCAACTTGCTCATTAAGCACGGGGCCGACGTGAATCTTGCCGACCACGACGGGGTAACTCCGCTCCAACACGCCAGAAGCCGGGGCTACGGCGAGATGATCGCGGCGTTGACGAAAGCCGGCGCGAAGTAAGCGAGAGTTCGCCGCTGCGTTTGAAGGAAGACGGAGCGAAGTCAAGCGAGCTGTCCGGTCGACGTGACAAGAAGGCTATCCCTTAGGTGTCGAGTAACTGACGCTAAGGGATAGCCTTTGTTTTGCGGAGAGAAGAGGTTAGTCGGATCCGCGAACGGCCAGCACGGGGAATAGCGGCCCTTTGAGCACGTCGCCTTTCTCCAGGTTCAGCCCATTCGTGATTGGATGGGAAGCGCCGCTGAACGTGATGTCGTCCGGCATGTAGATGATCGCCAGCGCCCGGCGCGGTCGATCGGTCTCGTTGGCATGGGCGTAGTGGAACGTCAGGCCGTTGTGGAACGTGCAGCTTCCGGCTTTCAGCGGCACGACGACGGGCTTGCGGTCGTCCAGCTGTCCGCCCTCGACGTAGTCGAAGATGTTCTGCGGATCGAGGAAATCGATGCCATGCAGCTTGCCGAGCTTCTGCGACTTCGGAATGAACGCCATGCAGCCGTTCTTCTCGTTGACGTCGTCCAACGCGATCCAGATCGACAGCATGCCCTGGTCGGCTTCGTTAATCGGCCAATACGGCGTATCCTGATGCCAAGGCGTCGGCTTGGAATCGTTCGGCATTTTCCAGAGACCGTGGTCGTGGAAGAGGCGGATTTGGCCGGCTCCCGTAAGCTGCAGCGCGGATTGGGCGAATCGTTCGTGGAAGCTGAATTTGCCCATTCCGGCATGATCGCGCCACGTATTGACCTTCTGGTTCAGGACGCGGTAGTAGAGCCCGCCTTGCTTGTCCGTCTGCACCGAGCGGTCGCTCGTCGTCTGCATCGCTTCCTCCAAGTACTCCCTCAGCAGCTCCAGCTCTTCCTCGGTCAGCATATTGTCGACTTTCACGAATCCGTTTTCACGATAAAAATCGATATGGTCTTGCGTAATCGGCGTTGTCATGGGTGTTCCTCCTCGGCGGTGGTATGCTTCTATCCTACAGCCGGAAGCCGGAGGTGAGGATGGAGAGAATTCCGAGTTTTTTGTAAAAAAGTCGAATCGCAATAATCTTTATAGATCACGGAATGCAAGATGTTATACTGGTTAAAAAAGCGAATTGGTCGAAAATTTGGAGGGAACGGCGCATGGCTATGTCGACAAGAGTGGATTACCGGACGATCTCTCCTTATGTCCGTTTCGTGCATGAGGTCATCATCGCTCCTGGCTCGCGCAATCCTGAGCGTTTCATTTACGATCACGAGTTCATTTACGTCGTGAAGGGAACCGGGACGCTGCGAATCGAGGACAGAACGCACCCGATGGGACCGGGTGATCTGCTCTACATTCGGCCGCACGTCGCCAACGAGATGCTCGTCTCCCGGTCGGAGCCGATGCATTGCTTTGCGGTGCATTTCGACTTTGTATTCCTGGGAGAAGCAGCGGAATTTTCCCCTTATACGGTTTATTTGGGCAGCAAATCGGAAGAGGGAGTGCCCGATTCGGGCTGGCTTCGCGCCAGGCCCGACGCCGAGCTGGCGGACATGGACATTCCGGAGAGGATGAATCCGGCGCGGGTTCACGACTTCTTCGAGGCGTTCAAGGAGCTGTGCCGCGTGTTCGAGGAGTCCAGGGCCGACGCGCAAATCTGGCTGAAGGCGGCGATGCTCAAGCTGATCGGCCTCATCCACGGCGAGCTGACGACGGGGGAAGGCATTCGGGTCAGCCATTCGCATGCCGAAATGATGTTGGACGCCATTCAATATATGAAGGAAAACTATGCGTCCGAGATCGATCTGAAGAAGCTGGCGAGCCGGGCGAATCTGTCGCCGAAATATTTCGGCACGCTGTTCAAGCAAGCGACTGGGCTGTCGGCGCCCCAGTACTTGATGGGAATCAGGATCGGGGAGGCCAAACGTCTGCTCAGGGAAAATACCCATTCGATCGAAGCGATCGCCGACCGGGTTGGGATCGGAGATATGTATTATTTCAGCAAGTTGTTCAAAAAAGCGGAAGGCCTTTCGCCCAAGCGCTATGCGGATTCCTTGCACTGGCTGGCGTCCAAAGAAGGAGGTTAGGGCGTGAAGGAGAACAAGGGCCGCCGCCTTGGCGATCCGCGGTAAGACGCGGAGCCAAGACAGCGGAATCATTCGTTCATTCTCTTTGATTAGCACCAGCCGGCTCGCAAGATGATTACCAAGAGGACGAAGAGTACAAGTGCGAAAGCAGCGGCTCCCGCAACTCCGCCTTTAGGACCGCAGACATCACCTGCAACAGGATATCCCATATCTATCACCACCTTGCGGTTTATTATGACAATCGTCACGTTTGTAGCTTATGTTGCGATATTCATACGGTCAGTACATTTACCTATCTTGGCAAAAACAGGCGCTAGCACATGCCTAATCTCCCTGTCTGGGCCGCAAGAGCTCAAGCGCCGCGGAGAGATTTCCTGCATATGGCTAAAGAGCCGATGATCCTCATTCATATTTAGTCCGGCCCCGGACACCTTAAAAGGGCAATCCAAATTCCTTAAGGAGGGGTTCAGGTTTGAATAAAATGGCGGCTAGTTTGGCTCTGAGCACATGCATCGCGTTGGCAAGCACCGTTCCCGCATTTGCGGAGCAGACGAACGGCACGGCGGGGACGACCGGAATGGCCGGCGACAGCAGAACCTTAAATGGAGCTCATCCGGCGCGGACGTTCTTTCCGAATGCGGGAAGAACGGACGGAACGGTATTCGATCGCCAGAATGACGGAACTTTCGGCACTTATGGCGCAAACGGATTTGGCGCGTACGATACGAATCGCATGAATGCTTATCGTCCTGACAACGCGACGAACACGACGAACATGACAACGCGTGCGAACAATACCGTCAGAAGAATGGACGCGGCGCCAAGAACGGGCTTTAGTTGGGGATGGCTTGGCTTGCTCGGCCTGTTCGGCTTGGCGGGAATGCGCAGCCGCAGCCGCGAAGACGCCCGATAAACGACCGAATCACGATTATCCCCGCCCGGCTATCCTGAGCCCGGCGGGGATTTTGATGTAATATTCGTTTCCAGAGCATCCCATACTAAAGCGAAAGCGATCTATTGAAGCAGCAGCTGCCAAAGGAGAATGACGCATGATGACGGGAAAGAGGTTACTCGGTAAGCTTACGCTTGGAATCGCCCTGCTGGGGGGATGGAACTCGGCCGCCTCCGATCCGCTGTCCGCAGCGGCGCTTGAACCCGGAGCATCCGGGGAGAGTTCGCGTCAAATCGCCGTCGTGATCGACGATTTCGGCAACGGCATGAAGGGTACGGAGCAAATGCTGAATTTGCCGATCAAGCTGACGGTGGCCGTCATGCCCTTCTTGCCGACGACGAAGAAGGACGCGGAAGAAGCCCATCGTCTCGGGCACGACGTGATCGTGCATATGCCGATGGAGCCGATGAGGGGACAGCGGAATTGGCTTGGTCCGGGAGCGATTACGACGGATTTGCCGGATGCGGAAATCCGCAGGAGGGTGGAGGCGGCGATCGCCGAAGTGCCTCATGCGATTGGCATGAACAACCACATGGGCTCGAAGGCGACCGCCGACAAACGGGTGATGAGAATCGTGCTCCAGACGTGCAAGGAGAAGGGGTTGATCTTTCTCGACAGTCGAACGTCGTATCGCACGGTCGTGCCGGCGGTGGCGAAGGAGGTCGGCGTGGAAACTCTCCACAACGACGTGTTCCTCGATGACGTCTATACGCGGCATCACGTACTGAAGCAGCTTGCCGAAGTGAAGAAGCTGCTCGCGAAGAACGAACGCTGCATCGCCATCGGCCATGTCGGACCTTCCGGGTTGTCAACCTCCGACGCCCTGCGCTCCGCCATTCCCGAACTGAAGGGCAAGGCGGCTTTCGTGCCGCTGACCGAGCTGCTTAAGCTTCCCGAGCCTTTCGCCGCTCACGGACTGCACAGCCGGTAGGCGATAATGCCGCTGGCAATCGCTGCAGCGATGCGGTTCTGACCGGGAATCGAAGTCAGCATCGCCCGGTCTGCCGGATCGCTGAGGAAAGCCGTCTCGACGATGACGCTCGGCACTTGAACCCGATTCAGCAAGTAATATTGATTGGCCACTTGGGGCAACCGGAATTTATTCTGCTGCCTGTTCAAGCTGTCCTGAATGAATTTGGCCAGCAGCGCGCTGCCTCCTTCGGGCTGATGGATGACCAGAGGACCCCGCTTGCTTCCTTTGGGAGACCAGTTGACGTGAACGCTGACGAACAGGGCCGCTCCGATCTCGTCGGACAAGCCGCGGCGCTGGGACAGATCGCGGCGGTGGCGCGAACGGCTCAGGTGCCAGCGATTGTCGTCGCTGAGCGCGTAGTCGCCCGTTCGGTTCAGGATGACCTTGAGTCCGCGCGCGCGAAGAAGCAAGTAGAGCTTCCTGGAGATGGCCAGATTGATGTCTTTCTCAACAATGCCGTTCCAGTGAGTGCCTCCGTCGATTCCGCCGTGTCCCGCATCGATCAGCACGTCGGCGGTCGGAAGCGCTCGTTTGACGTTGGGCGGATCGTGGGCTTCGGCTGCATTCGCTCCGGCTCTTCCGGCGGTCAGCGCCAAGCTGCAAACGATCAGTACGCGTAGGGCAAATAACATGTCCGTCTCCTCCGTTCTCGATGCGAAGCTTCTCCGCTCTATAGCGTGACACAAATTGCCGTTCCCCATGCAGAACGGTTGAGCGCATCCCGAAACGGGCATGCTAGAGAGGAGGAGGCGAGACGAATGGACGGATCGGAATATTTGCGATACGTAACGGAGCGGGTCGTCAGCTACATGGAACGTCCCAAGGATGAAGAGGCCGAGAAGAAGATCAGCGCCCCGCGGATCAAAGAGCCGTGGCTGACCAAGTGGTTCGGCATAGCGCCGATGGGGCTGATGATCTGGTGGGGAAGCCGGGCGGAGAAGAAAAACAAAACGCGCCACGAGGCGCGTTCGACGAATTCTTCCGCGAATTAACGATAAAAGAGACCGCCCTCGAGCAAAGCGTCAAGAGGGATGAAGCGAGTTCCTTCCATGTCCAGCGCAATATCGATACGGCCGTTCGACCAGCGTTGGTAGCCGATGACTGGCGCCGCGTACAGCATCGCGTCTCCGAACGGTTCCGTTACATAACGCAGAGGCTTCCCGCTGTCGAGACGCTTCTGCAGCTTCTGGGCGTCTTCCGCAGGGAATGGCGCTTCTTTGGTGAGCCAGGGCAATCTCTCGTATGCGTCGAACAGTTCGTTCAGCTTCAGCCTATCGACGGCGGGCGACGCGGCTTGTCCGAGGAAGGGCGAAGCGGCGCCGAACAGGGATTTCCATTGGGGCTTGTCCACCGGAAGCTGCTCCGCCGTTTTGGCGTCGAGCCAGTAAGCATGTTCCCCTACGCGGACTTCCCATGCGGCGGCGAAGGGGTGCACGTACTGCTTGGCGGCGGCGATCAGGCCGACCTCGTCTTCGGAGAGGAGTCCGCTGTAAACCAGCGAGCGCTTGAGCTGCTGAAGGGAATACAAGGAATAGGGACCGATCCCGTATTCGCCGAGCTGGAAAGAGCCGTCCGTAACTGCATGCACGACCATATAGCCGATGTCGCGTCCTTCCTTAGTGAACAGGACGAGCCAGCTATGGGTGCCGGGGCCGAGCGCCGCGATCTGGGGGTCCGCGGCCTGCCAATCCTGGAAAGGCTTCTGCTTGGACAGCGTCGCCACCCAGCTCTCGACTTGACGCTCCAGCTTGGATTGCGGCTCGGCGGCCGCGACTTCCGCGGAGGCGGGCAGCGCGATCGCGCTCGACCAGAGGAGGGCCGACAACGCCACCGTCGCCGCGAACCGAAGGCTTGATCTGCGTCGGCTTCCGTTACGGCTTTTCAGGAAAATCATGTTATCACCCGCTGTTTCATAGTGTACGTTCGTCCGGTTGGATCTTGGCGCCGCTTGTCCATTGTAGCCGACGGGCGGCGCCGAAGGTGTTGGAACTTGTCAGCCCTCGCCGCGCCCGGCGGTTCTAATTTTGCCGATTTCCGGCGTTTCGTCGCTTAATCGATGCCGGGCAGGTGGAAGATGCCGCAGTTCAGAACCGAGACGCTCACGCGCGGTCGGTATTGCCAGTCGATTTCGGCTTCCCGCTGATTGAATCTGGCGGTGACGGCTTCCTTCTGCTCGCTCTGGTCGGGATGATTCATATGCTCCAGCATGGGAACATAATATTGCCGAATTCTCTCCAGTTCGTCTTGCCTCCGCGCTTCGGCTTCCACGGCCCAGGAGAAATCGGCGGCGCGCAGCCTGCGTTCGAGCGCCGCTTCGAGCTGGGCCATCCCTTTTCTCAGAGACAGACCGTTCTTCAGCAGATGGACGTTGGCCGGAAGCCGCGGCGTCAGCCTGCGCTCCCGCAGCTTATCCATGAACCTCTCGTCTATGATGCCGGTGGCGAGCGAGATGCCCCACTGGTACAGCTCTTCCCGCTTCATGTCGCACTCGTAGCCGACTTTGAAATTGACACCAAGCCAAGCGGTGTAAGCTTGGGAAGCGAGCGGGTCGAGCCTGCCGCGGGGAGGCTCCTCGAACAAGGTCACGCAGCGACCGGACTGCTGGACGACGCCGAACAGCTGGTGCAGCCGCCTGGAGCCGAAGTAGACGTCCTCCTGGATGATCCGTCCGGATTCCGTCATGACGTAGGACACCGGCGAAGCGTTCATGCGGTCGGACATCGCCGGATTCTCGAACGACCAGCGATAGGTCATCGTCTCGGGGGGAGTGCCGGTCCGGTCGACGAAGCTCCAATAATACGGCCGGTTCGACAGCGCGCGATCCGCGTCGGGGGACAGCTTCACGGTTACCCCGCCGGGGCTCTTCTCGATAAAGTGGCAGTCTTTCGATTCCAGATAGGAAACGACGAAGCGGTGGATCTGTTTCGAATTCATGTCGCGTTCTCCAGTTGCATCCGTTTTTTCGTCTCGATCAGCGTGTCCCCGAGCCCGTCGATTTTTCTGCGCAGTTCCTCGCCGTCCGCGGTTTCCAGCACGAGCTGGGCCAGACGGCGCTCAAGCGTATCTTCCTTCTCGAACTGCTGAATGATCTCGTCGAGTTCTCCGATGACCAGCTCGAACATGTTGATTTTCTCGTGCAGCAGATGGACGATATGCTCTTCGATCGTGCCCAGCGTGCACAGGTTGAAAATCTGGACGTCCTCCGTCTGACCGAGCCGGTGCACCCGGCCGATCCGCTGCTCGACTCGCATCGGGTTCCACGGCAGGTCGAAGTTGATGACGTGGTGGCAAAATTGCAAGTTGATGCCTTCGCCGCCGGCTTCGGTGGCGATCATCACCTGCGCGCGCCTGCGGAACAGTTCCATCATCCAGTCCTTCTTGCCCCGGTTCATTCCGCCCCGGTAAGGGACGGCGGCGAGATCGTGCTCTCTGAAAAACTTCAGCAAATATTCTTGAGTCGCCCGGTATTCGGTGAAAATGATCGCCTTATCGTTCAGGTTACGGACAAGCTCCATCGCCTTCTCGGCTTTCGTGTTCGACTTGATCTGCTTGATCAGCTCGACGAGCTCCCAGATTCGGGCGCGCAGCGGGGAGTCCTCGGCCGTCTTCTTGAACAGGTTGATCAGCGTCAGAAATACGGCGTCGCGGCTGGAGCAGACTTCTCGCTGCAGAGTGACAAGAGACAGCATGCTGGCCATGTCTCCGCTCTCCGAGGCGGCATGCTTGCGAACATAGTCGGTTACGCCCTCATAGAGCGCCATCTCTTCCGCGGACAGGCGGAGCGGCACGTTGGTGACGACCCGCTTCGTGAATTCGACGCCTCCGTCGCTGCGGCGATTGCGGATCATCACTTGACCGAGCGCTTCATGAAGCTTGGATTCGTTCTTCGGCACGCGGCGATCCGCGACGAAGTTCGCGGCGAAGTCGCCCTCGCCCCCGAGCTGGCCGGGCTTCAGCAGCGTAATCAGGTTGTACAGCTCGGACAGGTCGTTCTGCACCGGCGTGGCGGTGAGGAGCAGGCAGTACTTTTTGCGAAGCTCGTTGATGAATTGATAGTTGCCCGTGCGCTTGTTCTTCAGCTTGTGCGCCTCGTCCACGATGATCAGATCGTATTCGCCGTCGAGCAGCGTCTGCCGGTGCGGGTCGCGCTTGGCCGTATCCATCGAGGCGACGACGATGTCGTTGTCCCACGAATAGGCTTTGCGCTGGGCGACGGCGGGAATGTCGAACTTGCCGTTCAGCTCGCGCACCCATTGCAGCACGAGGGAGGCGGGGACGAGCACGAGCGCCTTCCTCACAAGGCCGCGGATCATATATTCCTTAAGAATCAATCCGGCTTCGATCGTCTTGCCCAGGCCGACCTCGTCGGCGAGGATCGCCCGGCCTCTCATCTCGTGCAGCACGCGGCGGGCGGTATCGATCTGGTGGGGCATCGGCTCGAAATGAGGGAGCAGCGACAGGCATCGCAAAGCGTGGAAATCGGTGACGAGGTTGGCTTCCTCCGCCTCCAACGCAAGCTGGTACAAAGGCCAGTCATCCCATGGGCCGTTGCGTTCCGCCCGCCGCTCCAAATCTTCGAAAGCGCTCCGGTCTACGTGCATATCCACGAGCGGGTGAAGCTTGCGGGGGGCGGTATCGGATGGAATAGAGGTATTCAATCGGCAGTCCTCCTCGGCGATCTCGGCTGGTATCCACTTTCTAGTATGAGCAACCGGGAGGAATTCGAAACGGGGAGAGAGGGGAATGGCTTGCCATTCGTTACCGGTTACAACATATAGGAGATCGTAATGGTATGGGGGCACAATATATTGTATAATTCACCTATAACGCTGGATTTTCATTCCCTTCTGATCGCACTTGGATTGTGCTCTGCCTACTACGTTTTAGAGGAGTTGGTCGCAGTGTCAACCATGCAGGAAAGACATCTCGAGGGGCTTAGCGAGAAAATATTTCTCGATCGCTACGCCTGGAAAAACGCGGACACGGGGGAGACGAAGGTGGGCGACGTCGTCCTCGTGCTGACGAAGGACGACCCGAAGTTTCCTTCCAAGGATGTCGGGGAAGTCGTGGGGCGCGAGGGCAAGAACGTTACCGTCAAGCTTCGAAGCGGCGAATGGGTCGAATCGACGATCGAGAAGCTGACTCTGACGATCGAGAAGACGCCGGAGGAGATGTGGGCGCGGCTCGCGAACGCGATGGCTTCCGTCGAAGAGTCGCCGGAGAAGCAGCAGGAATGGGCGGAGAAGTTCCGCTGGCTGCTCGACGATTGGAAGCTCGTTCCCGGAGGACGGATCGCGGCGGGGGCGGGAGCCAGCGAAGAGCTGACGCTGTTCAACTGCTACGTTATCCCTTCTCCTCATGACAGCCGCGGCGGCATTATGCAGACGCTGTCGGAGATGACCGAGATTATGGCCCGCGGAGGCGGCGTCGGTATCAACTTGTCCTCGCTTCGTCCTCGCAGCTCGATCGTCAAGGGCGTGAACGGCTCTTCCAGCGGCGCGGTATCCTGGGGCGGACTGTTCAGCTATACGACGGGCTTAATTGAGCAGGGTGGTTGCTTCGGACCGAATGAGCGTATCGCAACGAATCGCGGTCTGATTCCGGCCAAAGAACTTGCGGATCGCATGGATCATGGAGAGACCTTTTATGCATTGACCCATCAAGGACCACACCGGATTACATGCTCGTTTCGCAATGGCGTCAAACCTTTGTTCCGGGTGACCACAGAACGCGGCTTTACCGTTGATGTGACAAAGGACCACAAAATGGGAGTTATCCGCAACGGTTCCGTTACGACGATTCCATTACGGGATTTGGATGTTGACTCCGAAACATTGACTTTGCTTGCAGACGGTTTGCAGGAAGTTCCCTACGTACAACTGAAAGCCGAATTGTACCCGCGTCCCGAAATGAGCACGAGATTGAACGAATCGGTGAGATTGCCCAAGGTGCTTGACGAACGCTTGGCTTACTTGCTTGGTTACTTTTATGGGGACGGATATGTACATTGGGGGCGCAAAGTCAATTGGGAAGCGCCGAAAGCGATTAAACTCGCAACTGCCGACGATCATCCTGACATTAGAGATCTCCTCGTAAAATGGGTACGGGAGTTGTTTGGAATTGAGCCGGTTATAGAGACAGGCGACGGAGCCTGTAAAAATGTAGCTGTGTATTCCCGTATAGTGGTGGACTGGCTCGAGCAAAATCGGATGTTGAAAGCCCACAGCCAAGACATTAGAGTACCCGAACCGATCTTCCGCTCCCGGTCGAGCGTGATGGGGGCTTTCGTAGCAGGATATTTCGATGCAGATGGATGCGATCGCGGCTCCAAGGGAGGATACGGATTTGACAGTATCAGTCTTGAAATGCTTGGCGACGTCCAGCAATTGCTGGCTGCTAACGGCATTATGTCGCATATCAATTCGACCGATCGAAGCGACCAAGAATGGAGAACCATTCATCGTCTTTGCGTAACAGGGGCCGAGTTCAAAGAGAGAATGAGTCGATTTATCGAGTTGTCCCATAAAGATAAGAAGAGTGCAGGCCTGCGCAATCACGGCAATAGTTACCCTCGTGAAGTTTGGGGGCAGCTGCGCATTCCTGGGCGTTATTATCAAGGGATATGGGATTCGACGAAAACGCGTATTTCATTTCGAGCGCTAACTCGGGTAAAAGATCGTCTTCACGAGGATGGCCAGGTTGCATTGGCGGAACGTGTAGAACAAATGTTGACTACGGTGCCCGACCGCATTGTGTCGATCGAACCGATAGGGATGAGCGAAGTATACGACTTTGAGGTTGATGAAGTCCACATGCTTTGCGGCAACGGGTTCTATACATCAAATAGTCGGCGCGGCGCCTTAATGCTGATGATCAACGACTGGCATCCGGACGTCGAAGACTTCATTACCGTCAAGCAGACGATGGGACAAGTGACCAACGCCAACCTGTCTGTCTGCGTAAGCAACGCGTTCATGAAGGCGGTCAAGGAGGACGCGGATTGGGAGCTGGTGTTCCCGGATTCGCAGGACCCCGAGTACGACATTCTCTGGGACGGCGATTTGGATAAATGGAAGAAGCGCGGCAAAAACGTCGTACACTACCGTACGGTCCGAGCGCGCGACGTCTGGAACACAATCATCGAGAGCGCCTGGAAGTCCGCCGAACCCGGCGTCGTGTTCATGGAATACTACAACCAGATGTCCAACAGCTGGTACTTTAACCCGATTATTTGTACGAATCCGTGTGGCGAGCAAGGACTGCCCGCATGGGGTGTCTGTAACTTATCCGCGGTTAATCTGTCCAAGTTCTACGACGCCGATAATCATGACGTCGCCTGGGACGAACTGTCCAAGGTCGTTCGTTACTCGACTCGTTTCCTGGACAATGTTATCGACAAGACGCCTTATCACTTCCCGGAAAATCAGAAAAACCAACAGAACGAGCGCCGCGTCGGTCTCGGCACAATGGGGCTCGCGGAATTGATGATCCGGTTGGAAATCCGCTACGGCAGTCCGGAAAGCTTGGATTTCCTCGATAAGCTGTACGGCTTCATGGCTCGCGAGGCGTACCTCGCTTCGACGGAAATCGCTGCGGAGAAAGGCTCGTTCCCGGCGTTCGAGTCCGATCAATTTCTTCAAAGCGGGTTTATGAAAAATATGGTAGCAACTTACCCGGAAGTGGGAGAGGCGGTTGCCAAGCGCGGCATGCGCAATGTCACCGTTATTACGCAGGCTCCGACCGGTTCGACAGGCACGATGGTCGGTACTTCTACCGGCATTGAGCCGTACTTTGCTTTTGAATTTTATCGCCAGAGCCGACTGGGCTTCGACAAGCAGCTTGTACCGATCGCTCAGGCGTGGAAGAACGCGCATCCGGGAGAGGAGCTTCCGGAATGGTTCGTCACGGCCATGAATCTGTCCGCTAAGGACCACATTCGAGTTCAGGCGGCCATTCAACGCTGGGTGGACAGTTCGATCTCCAAGACGGCCAACTGCCCGTCGGACTTTACGGTCGAAGAGACGGCTGAGCTGTACGAACTGGCATTCGAGCTCGGCTGCAAAGGCGTCACGATCTATCGCGACGGCAGTCGGGACGTGCAAGTGCTGAGCACGGCGAAGGACGAGAAGAAGGAAGAGGCGAAGGCGGAAGAGGCTCCAACCGCTGAAGCCGAATCCGAAGCCAGTCCGGCCGCGACGCTGGATACAGCGCTTAAGGCGAGCGTCTCGCCGCAGCAAAGACAGGCGTTCGACAAGCAGTACAGAAGCCGTCCGAAAGTTTTGCGCGGCGCGACCTACAAGTACAATACACCGTTCGGCATGGCTTATATTACGGTGAACGATATCGACGGCACGCCTGGCGAGATCTTCCTGAACGTAGGCAAAGCCGGCTCCGACGTGTTCGCGATGGCGGAGGCGCTCGGCCGCGTCTGCTCCTTATTCCTGCGCTATGGGGATCACGGCGATAAGGTGCAATTGCTGGTCAAGCACCTGAAAGGCATCGGTGGCTCAGGCGCCGTAGGCTTCGGTCCGAACCGCGTCGAGTCGATCGCCGACGCCGTCGCCCAGGCGCTCGAGACGCACGCGGGACTCGCTTCGGATCACGAGCAAGCCGCGGCGTCCGAGGCGCCGTCGGCTTCCGCAGGCTACGTCACCGAGGAGCCGAAAACCGCCTACACGTCGAAAGATTTGTGTCCCTCCTGCGGCTCGGCTTCGCTGCTTAACGTAGAAGGCTGCAAGACATGCGGGAATTGCGGGTATAGCAAGTGCTCGTAAGATAAATGAACCGCCCACGGGAAGGATTTTTCAAACCCGTGGGCGTTTTTTTGTGTACGAACAAGAACAAATGTTTGGTATAATTTTGGAGAAGGGGGGAGTAGAATGAATCGGGGGTATTGCGGGTTCTACAATGGAGTTTAATTGCGAAGTTCATATGAATATGCTTACGCACAGTTTCTTGACTACTATAAAATCCCATGGAGATATGAAGAGTTTAGCTACCGATTGTCGAATGGTCGAATCTACAAACCTGATTTTTTTATCTACGACTCATGTATTGTTTTAATCAAAGTAGTAGAAGTAAAAGGTAGAAACAGAGAAGACCTGCGCAAAGCGCAGGATTGTCTTGGACAACTTTACGCAAATAGTTATCTGCCCGCGTTTGAAATCGTTTCTTATAGAGAGTTGTTGGAATCTTACAAAGATATTCCTTTTTCTTTAACTTCAACAATAAATTCGTGGATTCGGTTCAGAACAGAACAAGATACAAAAGAAATATGCTGGATCATTGAATCCGCGGTATCAAATCAACCATAATGCAACCACCAAAAGATTAATCGGGGAAAAAACGAAGCTTAGATGGAATCAACCCTCCATGAAACAGAAAATGCTTGAAGGATCTCTCCGGGGAGCAGAAGTAATGCGCAGCAGGAAGGGGACATATTATAAAATCTATAGAGAGTGCCGTAGGTGTGCTCAATGTCATAAAGAATTTAAGACTATTGCGAGTTACTGCTTAGGTCTCCCCGAATATCCGAGGAGATTTTTTTCGGCTTTTAAAGGAATTCGATCACGCACAGCGAAGTAGTTGTAGAAGAAACTTTGCGAGTGGGGAGTGAGCGATACCATGAAGCTGACAACGCAACAAGTGAATACGATTTGCAAAGGCGATTGGAGTTGCAGGTTACTTCAATGCGCTCATCACTCAAAACCAACAGTTGACTCAACTCGTCGAGAAGCAGGCCGCCCAAATCGAGAAGCAGACGCTTCAAATCGAGAAATTAGAAAAGCGCGTCAATGAGTTAGAAAGACAACTCGGCCAAAATAGTAACAACAGCAGTAAGCCTCCTTCAAGTGACGGATTGCGCAAACCAACTAATTTACGTCAGTCCGGCGGCAAAAAAGGGGCGCCTAAGGGACATGACGGACATACGCTTCGTCTTAGCCCTTCACCGCTGATCCTTTTCATCGCTTGCCCCATTGCTTGCCTTATAACCGTTGAGGCTTGGGTGTTCATACCCTCATTGGAGATGATCTTCACATTAGGGTGAATCGGCGAGTGAGTTGCTAATGAGAGTAAACCGCTGCTCAGATCCGCCGGAATCACCAGCGCTCCGTAATATTCGCGTTTATCCAACCCTTCCCGAGCCTTTTCCTCGGAATCCACGACATGCCAGACGAACGGCATTGCCGGGTCTGACACCAACTTTTCCCGGATCATTTCCCCTACCGCAAACGTTCCTCCAGTCGACAGATCCGCCGGCCGGTCAAGGATAACGAGGGCCACCGGGAGCTCCTTTGGCTTCGTTCCAAGCACCGACCCCATCATCGCTACCCCGAATACGGTCACTTCATTGCAATGAACAAAAATAGCGTTGCTTCAGCAACGCTCCTGTATCCATTGGACTATAAAATTTTCCATTCACGTACATTCGTGAAGCGAAAGACATCACCGAAATTAAATTCGGCGATGTCTTTCTTGCGATTCAGCTACACAAACTTCAAAATCTACTGTTCGTATTTTTTCGTTTTTCTTCCGGCAGAATGGCCTCGATTACGTCCCAATGCTCAACGATCTTTCCATCCTGTACGCGGAACAGATCGTAGAAAGCAGTATGTTGGCCATCAAATAGACCTTCACTCACGGTAAGAACAAAATCGCCTTGCCCGATGACTTGATGGACATGAGTATATTGAAACTCAACTTTTTTCTCCTTCAGAGCCTGCAAAGCAGCGTGAAGACCAGAAAGGCCGTCTGCAATATGAGGACTATGCTGAATGTAGGTATCTCCATCAAAGTAAGAGGCAAGCAGGTCAGGGTTCTTCCCGAGCAAGATGTTCTCAACATAGCTTCTGACAAATGCTTTGTTGGCCTCCGTCTTGTCGATATCCTTAATCGTAACCGGTCCGTTAATCATCGTATGATGGCTTGGTGTCTTTTCCACCATCTCTTGCAAATTGTCCCAATGTTCAACGATGAGTCCATTCTCAAAACGAAAGATATCAAAACCGATTTTAGGGCCGTGAAAATGATATACAGAATGAAGAGCCACATAATTTCCATCAAATAACGCCCGCTTAATGCTTACCTTTGTACCCATTTCCTTTAAATGATCAAGAGCACCAAGCATGGTTTCACGACCATCGAGTAAGGCCTGGTTGTGCTGAATATATTGATCTGGATGAACGTAAGCCGTAATCGCTTCGGGATTGCCGCTCTCAAAACTACCAAAACAAGCCCGATTTATTAGATACATGTATGAATGAACGGTTAAGCGATTTAAAGGATGCAGTCGTTCTTTGTCCGATCAGCATGAATCCTTTCAGTATTTCTCTACTCGAGACAGTCATGCAAACTGTACTGGAGCATATTTCTCTAAATATGACCTTTTACCGTTCCATGTTAATTGAAGAGAATCGAATCTATCCGTTTCAAGCGAAAATGGAGAATATCATTAAGGACAAATTAATTGAGGGGTGGAAACCTGCTCAGGAAAACTCCCCATTAGCGATATCCAAGGAATTGCTGATCGAATACCTCGGATCGGCTTTCATGGGGATTGTAATTTGGTGGGTTAAAAACGATAAGCCCCTTCCTGCAGTTGAAGTTTCATCTCAGTTTAGTAGAATCGTTGCCTATGGGCACTTAAGAGCTGCCGGCATCGGCATAGAGGAATAAAATTAGCGAGAGTAGAGGGAGTACAGGCACTAAATAAAGGGCGTATACAAAAAGCCACCGACGATTTGGAGACATCTGTTTCTCGTGGCCGCGCTTGTTTCCCTCATCGGATGTGCGAGCCCAACCGGGAGCGAGCCGGTTAGGCAAGAAATGTCCACAGCGCCGCTATCTAGTGTTCAGCCTAGTTTATTGTGTCTCCGGGAGACATGCTGGGGGCGGTTGGAGAGCAGGTTCGCCAGTTGTACGAAGCATCCGGAGCGGATCAGAAATCCCAGACGCCCATCAGTTGAGTGATAGCAGCGTCAATGGTTTCGTATGGAACACCATCTCGGGCTTGTATCGAAATTCCTCGAAGAAATGTTTCAAATAACGTCGCTTCCTTAGAGTCAAATGCCGCGTAAAAACTCGCAGCCGAGATATTTCCCATGGCAGCGAATTTTTCAAAGCAAGTTGATATTTTTGCATATTTTTGCACCTCACATAGAATGTATAGCCTCTCGAAATAACAAAATCCCTTACTGGCTCTAGCCTTTCGGCTAGGGATTTTTTGAGTTTCACCTCAATATTTGAGGGGGATCGAAAATTTCTCTTGACATTTGAAAGTCACCTTAATAAT
>NZ_JBEPYQ010000127.1:0-17313 GCF_041641335.1 Cohnella sp.
AAGAACATCTTGCTTCTGACAAACGAATAGAAGCTTCCAGGTAAACAAGAACTGCGGGAACCGCAGGGATCGCTTGCTCAACTTCACTTCGGATGAGGTGATTACGCAAGAATCCCCCACTTCAACGCAAATGCGTAAGTGGGGGAGTGTTCAATAGGGGAGTTCGCGTTTCTCAAGAGGTTTTGTTAAAGGAAGAAAGGGAAAACCCGATTACGCGCATCGTCGGCCGCTTGGAGATCCCATGCTATTTTGTGATGGGGAAGTACGATTATATGACCTCCGTTCGGGCGGCAAGAGCTTATTTCGAAACGCTGGAAGCTCCGGAGAAAGCTTTCGTTCTGTTCGAGCAATCCGCTCATTATCCGCAGTTCGAAGAGACGGAGCGATTCGCCGAATGGCTCGGGGAAACGTGGGAACGGCTCTCATCCACGCTAACGGCTTGATTCGGGGGCGGGCGAGATGGACGGCTATTCGTCCTCCCGGCCGCCCCGCCTATTACGAATCCGCGCGGCTGTCCGGAGCGCGATCGGCGACGACGGTCAAGACGACGCCGTGCTCCAGCAGCGCCTTAAGCGCGCACAGCACCATCGTAAATCCGCCCATGGAATCGATCGCCTCCATGACGATATCGTCCCCGCTCCCGGTGAAATTCGCGTTCGTGATCGTCACGAACGTCCCCTCGTTCCGAGGCGCGAACGTCCACTCCACGGCGCTGGCGTTCGGAGCTCCCCATTCGATGACGATACGTTCATTTTGTACGACCTGCTTGACCTCGACATCGGCGCCTACCCCGTACATTTCCCAATCCCAGCGAATCGTCTTGCCTTCCTCCAGCCTTCCGCTGCTTTTCGTGAACCAGAACTTTGTCGTAATCGCCGGATCTGCGAAAGCTTCGAATACTTGCTCGACCGGCTTTCGGATCAGCATTTGCGTTTGCGCCACGGGCGCGCGGGTGAGATGGATCATCGCTATGCTCCTTATTGGACAAGGTGGTTAAACGTATCTCCATTATAGCTAATGAACGAACGGCCTGCCTATCTCGGGTAGCGTCTGAACCGAGACTTTCGGCAGACATAACCGCAAAGCAGCGTCATTTTTGTACAAAGTAGCGTCACTTGCATTCGCTCTTCCTTGATATGCTAGGACCAGATAGAGCATAAGGAGGCAGGTAAGCATGTTAAATGTGGCGATCATCGGAGCTGGGGCGATTTCGGCGGCGCACATCGAGGGCTATTTGCGGTTTCCGGAGCGGTGCCGCATCGTGGCCATCTCCGATCTGTACGCGGACAAAGCGAGCCAACGAATCGAGCAATTCGGACTGAACGCGCGAGCGGTCGGCGATTATAAGGAGCTGCTGGGGGAAGACATCGACCTCGTCTCGATCTGCACGCCGCCTTACACGCACGCGGCGCTGGCGGAGGAATTCATGGAAGCGGGCTCGCATGTGATCGTGGAGAAACCGATGGCGTCTTCTCTCGAAGAGTGCGACCGGATGATCGAAGCCCGGCGGAGAACGGGGAAACGGTTGTCCGTCGTCGCCCAGAACCGCTTCAAGACGCCGATGATGAAGCTGAAGTCGGTGCTGGACGGCGGATTGATGGGCAGGATCGGCCATGTGCAAGTCGATTCCTTCTGGTGGCGGGGCCACTGCTATTACGATCTCTGGTGGCGCGGCACATGGGAGAAGGAAGGCGGCGGACCGACGCTGAACCACGCCGTTCATCATATCGACGCGCTGCTGTGGATGATGGGCAGTCCGACGGAGGTGCAGGCGTTCATGAGCAACGTCTCGCACGACAACGCCGAGGTCGAGGACATTTCCGTCGCGCTGCTGCGCTTCGGCAACGGTTCCTTGGGGCAAGTGACCAGCTCCGTCGTTCATCACGGCGAGGAGCAGCAATTGATTTTCCAGGGAGAAAAGGCGCGGGTGTCCGTCCCTTGGAAGGTAAAAGCGTCGAACTCGACGTCCAACGGCTTCCCCGAGCCGAACGAGGAGCTGGAGCAGCGGTTGCAGTCGCTGTATGACGAGCTGCCCGAGGTCGAGCACGAAGGGCACGCCGGACAGATCGACAACGTGCTGACGGCGATCGAGACCGGAGCGCCGCTGCTGATCGACGGCGAGAGCGGCCGGCAAACGCTGGAACTGATCACGGCTATCTATGCCTCCGCCAGCACAGGAGAGCTGGTCAAGCTTCCTCTGGACAAGGAGAACGCGTTCTACACCAGAGCCGGCATTCAGGCGAACGCGACGCATTTCTACGAAAAGAAGACGTCGGTCGACCATTTCGCGACGCAGACGATTACGACGGGCAGCAGCTATCGCGACGCGATCGTCGTCACGAACGCGGGACGGCGGTAACGTCGGGAGGCTTCAGCGCCAGCTTGCGGTATTGGTGCGGCGTGATTCCGTAATGGGATTTGAACAGCTTGCAGAAGTAGGAGCAGTTCGTCACTCCGATCGCTTCGCCGATGCGGGCGACGGCCTGATCCGTCGAGGTCAGCAGCTTGATCGCCTGCTGCAAGCGTCTCGCCGTGACGTAGTCGGAGATGCTGGAGCCGGTGCATTCCTTGAACAGATGGGACAGATGGTACGGCGACAGATGCAGCTCGGCGGCCATCTGCTTCAGGCGCAGCGGCTCGGCGTAATGGCTCTCCAGCCAGACGAGGATGCGCTCCGCCTGATGCACCTTGCGCGTGAGCCCCGAGCCGAGCTGTCCGGATCTCGTCTCCCAGATCGACTTGAAGGCATGGAAAAATTCGATCAGGAACAGAGAAAATTCCTCCGGCTCATCCCTCTTTCCGATCGAGGAGCGCTTGCGGTCGAAACGCTGAAGCAGCGCGTGAAGCGGATCGTTCTCGTCCAGGTTGTAGAGGCACGGATAAGAAAGCTTGCTCGTGTGGATTTGCTTGAAGAAGGCGAGCAGGCTGGGCCATTTATCGAAATAGTCTTCGTAGAGCGAAGGCTCGAACTGAATGACGGTGCGAACGAAAGGACTATGCGGCAGAATGTCCATCTGGATATGATGCAGTTGATAGGGCTGGAATACGCACAGCATGCCGGGCGCGATTTCATAGCTTTTCTGATCGACGACGAGGGTTCCGCTGCCCTCATGGATGATCAAAATCTCGATGCCCTGATGCGCGTGGAACGTGCCTTGAAACTGCTCGGAGTCGGCGCTTGTCCGCCGATAGGCATAGTAGAGCTTCATCTCGTTCAAATTGAAGGCTTGTACGTAGGTCATCCGAGTGCAGTCCTTTCCCTGTCCGAAGCTTGCGGGGCGTAATCTCCGATGGAGATAAGATACCATAAGAACGTCGCGAAGAGGAGGTCAATTTGCGCGAGAAGCCGTTTCTAGATGAGCGGTTTTCGCTGAAGAGCGAAGTCGCGATCAGGAATAGAGTCAAAAAAACTAGGAGGGATCATGCCGTGAAAATGGTATTCCGATGGTACGGAGAAGGCAACGATACGGTTACGCTGAAGCAGATCAGGCAGATTCCCGGCGTGGAGGGCATCGTATGGATGCTTCATGACGTGCCGGCGGGCGAGGAATGGCCGATGGACAAAATGATGGCCTACAAGCGGCTGTCCGAGCAGTCCGGCCTGCACCTGGAAGTCGTCGAGAGCGTGAACGTTCACGAGGACATCAAGCTGGGGCTGCCTTCGCGCGATCGCTATATCGAGAACTACAAGAAAACGATCGCGAAGCTGGCCTCCGTCGGCGTGAAGACGATCTGCTACAACTTCATGCCGGTGTTCGACTGGGCGCGGACGGATTTGTACAAGGAAATGGAAGACGGCTCGACGGCGTTGTTTTTCGAAAAGGCCAAAATCCGGGACATCGATCCGATGGAGCTCGTCCGCCAAATCGCCGACAACCCGGACTTTACGATGCCGGGCTGGGAGCCGGAACGGCTCGGCAGGCTGAGCGAATTGTTCGACGCTTACCGGGGCGTGACCGAGGACGATTTGCGCAGCAATCTTCGCTACTTCCTGGAGCAAGTCGTTCCCGTCGCCGAGCATTACGACATTAAAATGGGCATCCACCCCGACGATCCGCCGTTCTCCATTTTCGGCTTGCCCCGCATCGTCAAAAACAGGGACGACATCCGCCGCATTCTGGACTTCGTGGACAGCCCGTCGAACGGAGTAACGCTGTGCAGCGGGTCGCTGGGCGCGAATCCCGACAACGATATCGCGGCGATGGTCAAGGAATTCGCGGGCCGTATCCCGTTCGCTCATATCCGCAATGTGAAGGTGTACGACAACGGCGACTTTATCGAGACTTCGCACCGCACCCAGGACGGCTCGGTCGATATCGCGGGCATCGTGCGGGCGTATGCCGAAACCGGCTTTACCGGCTACGCGAGACCGGATCACGGACGGCACATCTGGGACGAGAAGTGCCGCCCCGGTTACGGCTTGTACGACAGAGCGCTCGGCATCATGTATCTGTGGGGAGTCTGGGACTCGGTTATGCGGGAGAAAAAAGCGATAGCGGAGGGGAGCGGCCGATGACGTCTTATAAGGAAAGGTTGCGCGGAAAAGTCGCCGTTATTACCGGAGGAAGCGGCGTGCTGTGCTCGGAGATGGCGAAGGAGCTGGCCCGATACGGGGTCAAGGTGGCCGTGCTCAACCGGAGCGCGGAAAAAGGGCAGGCCGTGGCCGATGCCATCAACGCCTCAGGAGGCGAAGCGATCTCCGTCGCCTGCAACGTGCTGGACGCGGACAGCGTGACGCAGGCGGACCGAATCGTGACGGAGACGCTCGGGAGCTGCGACATTTTGATCAACGGCGCGGGCGGCAACCATCCCGACGGGGTGACGAGCAAGGAGATTTTCCAGGCGGAGGATTTGAACCGGCCGGACGTCAAAACGTTTTTCAACCTGACGGTGGACGGATTTTCCTCGGTGCTGAATCTGAACTTCCTCGGGACGCTCATTCCGACGCAAATTTTCGCGAAACGAATGATCGGCAAGCAAGGCGCGGTCGTCATCAACATTTCCTCTATGAGCGCGCCGAGTCCGATGACGAAGGTGCCGGCCTACAGCGCGGCTAAGGCAGCCATCGACAACTTCACGCAGTGGCTCGCCGTGCATATGGCCGAAGCAGGCATCCGGGTGAACGCGATCGCGCCGGGCTTTTTCCTGACGGAGCAAAACCGCCGGCTGCTCAGGAACGAAGACGGGACGCTGACGGAACGTTCCCACAAAATCATTACGCATACGCCGATGAGAAGATTCGGGGAGCCCAAGGACCTGCTCGGCACGCTGCTGTGGCTCGTTGACGACTCCGCCTCCGGCTTCGTGACGGGCGTCACCGTACCGGTCGACGGCGGGTTTATGGCTTATTCGGGGGTTTGAGGCTGTGCTGTCGGCGAACTGGCTCGGGAGGCCGGAGCTTCGAGGCCGAGAATGTCCCCGATCGAAAGTCGGCAAACGCAGTGAAAGATAGGTGTAGCATTGACGGTCGGTAGGCCGCGTGCTACACTTTTCTTATCGATAAAATTATCGATAATCTTATCGATAACATAAATGAGGGATGCGCCATTTCGTTTCGATTGGACGAACGGGGAACTTCGCTGAGCGAGCAAGTGTATTTGGGTTTGCGGGAAGCGATCGTCAGGGGGGAGCTCTCGCCGGGTTATCGGCTGCTCGTGCTGGAGATCGCCAACGCTCTGGGTATCAGCCAGGCTCCGGTCAGGGAAGCGATGGAGCGGTTGAAGCAGGAAGGGCTGCTCGTCGGCAAAGCCAACAAAGGCTCGATCGTCGCCGAGATCAAGCAGGAGGAGATCGAGGAGCTTTACGATTTGCGGGAGCTGATTGAATGGGATGCCGTGCGCAAGTCGATTCCGCGGCTGGACGAGGAAGATTTCCGAAAGCTGTCCGACATCTACGAAGGGATGGTCCAGGCGGCGCGGGAGGACGACTTGTTCGGGTTCATCGATCTGGATATGGCCTTCCACGGCTACTTCTTCGAGAAGTCGGGCAATCGGACGATTCTCCAGATATGGCGGCAGATCGCGGTGAAGCTGAAACGGTTTCTGGCCATTACGAACAAGCTTTATTTTCCGGACCTGATGTCGATCGCCGTCGGCCACACGCCGCTGATCGAGGTGCTGAAGACCGGAGACGAGGATGAAATCAAGCGGCTGTACGTGCTCCATATGAAGGAAGTCTGGTGGAGAATGGGGCGCAACAAGCAGATGAGCTAGGCCGGTTGAACCAAGAGACGCCGAAGAGATGACCAAGTATAGAACTTTCGGGGGAGGCAGGAGCAATGAGCGTACACAAGGAAGCGGAAGAAGCGGCATACCGTCCCGAGGTGGTGACGTTTGGAGAGACGATGGGGCTGCTCATCGGCGGGCCGAAAGGCATCGAGCACAGCGCCAGCCTGGACAAGTCGTTCGGAGGCGCGGAGAGCACCGTCGCGATGGGATTGGCTCGGCTCGGGCACCGGGTCGGCTGGTTCGGCCTGCTCGGCGACGATCCGATGGGACGTCTTATCGTGAAGACGATCCGCGGGGAAGGCGTCGATGTCTCTCGGGCCAAGCTGGTAGCCGACGCACCGACCGGACTGATCTTGCGCGAGCAGCTTGCCGGCAAGATGTCGGTCTATTATTACCGCAAGTTTTCCGCGGCAAGCCGAATGAGGCCGGAGGATCTGGACGCGGAGTACATCTCGCAGGCCAAGTTTCTGCATTTGACGGGCATTACGCCCGCCCTTAGCCCGAACTGCCTGGAGACGGTCCGCGAAGCGATCCGCATCGCCAAGGCCAATGGGGTGAAGGTGGTATTCGACCCGAATTTGCGGCTTAAGCTGTGGGGGCTCGACGAAGCCAGAAAGACGCTGCTGGAGTTTGCCGAGGAGGCGGATTACTTCCTTCCCGGACTGGACGAGTTGAAGCTGCTGTACGAGACGGACGATTTCGACGAGATCGTCGGCAGGCTGAGACGATTAAAGGCCCAGTCGATTCTCAAAGGCGGAGACGACGAGACTTACGTGATCAAGCCGGACGAGGTCGTTGCCGTTCCTTATTTCAAGGCGAAGCATTTCGTCGATCCGATCGGGGCCGGGGACGGCTTCTGCGCCGGGTTCCTGTCCGGAATATTACGCGGATTCGATCCGGTCGAGGCGGTGCGGCTGGGTAATTTGGTCGGCTCGCTCGTCGTGCAGATGATCGGCGATTGGGAAGGCTTGCCGACCCGCGAGGAAGCGGACGCCGTATTGAACAATAAAGCTCATGTGGAACGCTAACTAATCATACCTAAGGGACTGGAAAGGCGGAAAATCAGATGAAGAAGCTTCAAACGATCCAAAGCGTAGTCGAACAGGGCGTCGTCGCCGTATTGCGGGGCAAAGACGCGAACGAAGTCGCCGAAATGGCGGAACAGGCGATCGCGGGCGGCATTAAGGCGATCGAGATCACGATGACGGTGCCGTCGGCGCTTAAGGCGATCGAGAAGCTGGCCGCGAAATATTCCAGCACGGCGAGCGACCCGGACAAGTTCGCGATTATCGGCGTCGGCACGGTGCTCGATCCGGAGACGGCGCGCGCCGCCATTCTGAGCGGCTCCGAATTCGTTGTCGGCCCGTCGCTTAACCCGGCGACCGTCGCGCTGTGCAACCGGTACCGGATTCCCGTGATGCCGGGCGTCATGACGATCAAGGAAATCCAGGAGGCGCTGGAGCTGGGCGTCGATATCGTCAAGCTGTTCCCGAGCACGACCCCGTCGGCGATCAAGGCGATCAAAGGCCCGTTGCCGCAAGCGAACATTATGCCGACCGGAGGCGTAACGCTGGACAATGTCGGCGAGTGGATCGCGGCGGGGGCGGTTGCCGTCGGCATCGGCTCCGACCTGACGAACGAAGCGGCCAAGAAGGGCGATCCGAGCCTGATTGCCGCGCGCGCCGCCCAGTACGTGCAGGCGTTCAAGGCGGCCAGAGGCCGATAAGCGGGCCGAAGTCGCGTCTTGACGGATTGCGGCAGCCAGCCTGCAAGGTTCTCCGAGCGTTATAGAGAGGAGAGCGCTAGACCTGCCTGCCGATTGAATGCGGTTCGGCAGGTTTTTTGCGTTGTCGCCAGGGGACGGATTATTTTTTATCCCGATTGGTCGTTTTGTATTTGTTTCCTTTGTTGTCGTAGGTGACCCATTCGCCGACGGGTTCGCCCATGTCGAAATGTCCGGAACGCTTTAACGTCCCATCCGCACGATACCACTCCCAGTAACCGTCCGGAGCATCGCCGACCATTTTTCCTTTCGACCAAATCGTATTTCCGTTGGCGTGGTATTTGATCGTCAAACCCTCTACCACTTCCATTTCCTTTTCCTTGACGCCGTTAGGATGGATCAAATCGCACTTTTCCTTCTCCACTATGCTTACCTCCCTATGATTGGAATGATTCCGTGGCGGCGAGCCGTACGCGGACTCGCGATGCGCTTAAATCTTACCATAGGATGTTCTTGTCGTCACTTTATGGCCGGTCGCGTCGATCCATTGGCGGAGAATCATAAGCGTATAATAATGTGATTATGGAAAATGATGGCGTTTTCTTTGATTTTTTCGCCTGATTTCGCTATGATGGAGAAGTAACGACAAATACCACTCTAATGAAGCGGAGGTGTCCATAGGATGGATATCGTGGAGCAAATCGACAAAATTAATCGGCAGTTGACCGTGAACGGATATAAGCTGACGCCGCAGCGCGAGATTACGCTAAAAGTGCTGCTGGAGAACGAGAGCGATCATCTAAGCGCCGAAGATGTGTTCATGCTGGTGCGACAGAAGTTTCCGGAGATCGGCTTGGCTACGGTATACCGGACTTTGGAGCTGCTCGCGGAATTGCATATCGTGCAGAAGATGAACTTCGGAGACGGCGTCGCTCGTTTCGACCTCAGGCAGGAGGGGCACGATCATATGCATCACCACCTCGTCTGCAAGGTGTGCGGCGCGCTGGAGGAAATTCAGGACGACTGGCTGCTCGAGCTGGAGCAGCGCGTCGCCAACGAATACGGGTTCAAGGTCACCGACCATCGTCTTGATTTCATGGGCGTCTACCAGACTTGCAAACACGACAGCAAAACGTGCAAGAGAACGGGGAAAGCCGTTTCTTGAGCAGCGATAATCAAACCTGCCAGCCGCTTCGTCGCGGTTAGGCAGGTTTTTTTACGTTAGGCCCCGGGGAGTGGCGATACTATTGGCATGTAAGTCGGCAGGGAATCCGGCGGCGAGTGCAGCTCCATGGGCGCTATGGGGGAGTAGCAGGCGGGAAAAGTGTGCGAATTTACAAACAAAAGTGCCGGATTGTTACGTTGTGACTATAATGAAAGCGCTTTACAATGAACATGTAAATCAAACAAGGGAGGACATCGGGATGAGAAAGAAATGGGCGGGCGCATTGGCCGTACTGCTGGCGGGAAGCGTGATCGCGGCGGGTTGCGGCTCCGACGGCAAGGGCAAGGAGGGCGGAAAATCGAATTCGCTGACGCTGTATTACTCGCACGCGGCGGATTGGTCCGATCCGATCGTGAAGGAGTTCCAGGAGAAGACCGGCATCACGGTCAACCTCGTCGGGGCCGGTACGGGCGAGCTGATCGCGAGAATCCGCGCCGAGAAGGAAAATCCGCTGGGCGACGTGCTGTGGGGCGGTTTCGTGGACGGTTACGCGGTCGTCGACGATCTGCTGGAGCCGTACAAAAGCACCGAGCTCGACAGCCTGATCCCCGAGGCGAAAAGTCCGAACAACACATGGTACGGCTTTAACCTGGAGCCGATGGTCATTATCTACAATCCGAAGCTCGTGAAGGAAGAGGAAGCTCCGAAGAGCTGGGAAGATCTGACCGATCCGAAATGGAAGGGCAAAATCGCCCACGCCGATCCGGTCAAGTCGGGGTCTTCGTTCACGGCCGTCGTTAACATGATTTTGTCCAAACCCGACCGCGAGCAGGGGATGGATCTGATCAAGCGGTTCGTCGACAATCTGGACGGCAAGCTGATCAGCAGCTCCTCCGGCACGTTCAAGGGCGTCGCGGACGGCGAATACAGCGTCGGCGTGACGTACGAGCAAGGCGCGCTGAAATACGTCGAATCCGGAGCGGATCTGGAGATCGTCTATCCTTCCGACGGCAACACTCTGCTGACATCCGGCCTCGGTATCGTCAAAGGCGCGAAAAACATGGAGAACGCCCAGAAGTTCGTCGACTTCCTGCTCAGCAAGGACGTTCAATCCCATATCGGGGACATCTATCGCCGCACGGTTCGGACGGATCTGCAGGAGCCCAAGGGCATGGTTCCGCTCAGCCAGCTCGTGAAAGTCGAATACGACATGGAATGGGCGATCGCCAACAAAGAGATGATCACGAAGAAGTGGAAGGAATTTGTGGTCGGGCAGTAATCCAGCAATCTATATAGGTTGAACCAATGAAAGGCAAGCCCATTGCATTTCGAAAGGGATGGCTTTGCCGGCTTCAGGCAGGTTGTTTTGAGTTGCTTGGATCGATAAGACCTTCGTAGGTATGCAACTCAAAGCCAATACTCGCGGCAAACCATTCCCTTTCTCCATTTCATTGGGTCCGCCCTTGACGCATCCTTGGTTCAACTACGAGACAGGAGTGATCAGATGAGCCACAGCGTAACCTTCCGCAATCTGACGAAGAGATACGGAGACAACACGGCGGTAGACGGCATTGATTTTTCCATTAAGGAAGGCGAATTTTTCACCATTCTCGGCCCGTCGGGCTGCGGCAAAACGACGCTGCTCCGCATGATCGCGGGCTTCAATTCGATCGAAGACGGACAGATCCTGTTCGACGACCGGGTCATGAACGACATTCCCGCTTACCAGCGAAATATCGGGATGGTGTTCCAGAACTACGCCATCTTTCCACATATGACGATCCAGAAGAACGTCGCGTACGGGCTGAAGGCGCGCAAGCTGCCGAAGGCGGACATCGCCGAGCGGGTCGGCGACATGCTGAAGCTGATGCACATCGAGAAGTATCGCGACCGTGATCCGTCCCAGCTCAGCGGCGGACAGCAGCAGCGGGTCGCGCTGGCTCGGGCGCTCGTCATCCATCCGACGATCCTGCTCATGGACGAACCGCTCAGCAACCTGGACGCCAAGCTGAGAATCGACATGCGCATCGCCATCAAAAAGATTCAGAAAGATCTGAACATTACGACGATCTACGTGACGCACGACCAGGAGGAAGCGCTGGCGATGTCCGACCGGATCGCGGTCATGAACGCGGGCGTCGTCGAGCAGATCGGCACGCCGCTGGAAATCTATTCGAAGCCCGCGACAGCGTTCGTAGCTGGCTTCATCGGCACGACGAACTTCCTGGACGGTACGTTGTCCGGTGCGGGCAGCTCCGCCGTCACCAGCGTCCCGGGTGCGGGCGAGCCGGCGGCAGTCGACATAAGGGACGTCGGGAAGATCCCCGTCGGCGCGAGGAAGACGACGTCCGGTGAAATCCGTCTCGCCATCCGTCCGGAGGACATCCACCTGGCCGAGCCGAGCGAGGGCGAGCCGCAAGGGCGCGTCACGCTCGTCACGTTCCTCGGCGACTACATCAGCTATGAGGTCGAGCTTGGCGGCGGTCAGACCGTAGAGGTGAACGAATATGCCAAAGATACCGAAGTGCTTCGCTCCGTCGGCGACCGGGTCGGCATTCGTTTTAACCTTGGCAAGCTGCATCTGTACCGTCCCGGCACGGGGGAGGCGATCGTATGAGCAGCCCTGCGATCGGACCGGCAATCGGACAGGGCGGAACGCGCAGAAGGTGGAGGAAGCCGTCGTTCTGGATCATCGTCAGCCTGACGCTGCTCGCGCTGATGATCGTGTTTCTCGTCTACCCGTTCTCCTCGCTGTTCCTGAAGAGCTTCTACCACCCGGAGACGCACCGGCTGAGCTTCGTGAACTTCATCGACTTTTTCACGACGCCCTATTACTTCAACACGCTTAAGCATAGCTTGACGGTCTCGGCGCTGACGACGGTGCTGGCGACGCTGATCGGCGTTCCGATGGCCTACATCATGACGAGGTTTAACGTATGGGGCAAATCCGTCATCAACATCATGATCGTGCTGAGCCTGCTGTCCCCGCCGTTCATCGGTGCGTACTCGTGGATTTTGCTGCTCGGGCGCAACGGCTTCGTGACGAACCTGTTCGAGCAGATCGGCATCGTGCTTCCGACGATCTACGGCTTTCAAGGCATGCTTCTCGTGTTCACGCTTAAGCTGTTCCCGTTCGTCTACATGTACGTTTCCGGAGCGCTCTCCAATATGGACAGCTCGCTGGAGGAGGCGGCCGAGAATCTCGGGATGTCCCGCATCCGCAAGCTGCTGACGCTGACGTTCCCGGTCATCGTGCCGTCGATCAGCGCCGGCGCGATCGTCGTCTTCATGACCTCGCTCGCCGACTTCGGCACGCCGCTGCTCATCGCGGAAGGCTACAAGGTGCTGCCGGTCGTCGTCTACGAGGAGTTCATGAGCGACATAGGGGGCGACGTCTATCTGGCCAGCACGCTGAGCACCGTCATCGTCCTGTGCGCGCTGCTCGTGCTGTTCGTCCAGAAGTATATCGTCTCGCGCAAAAACTACCGCATGAGCGCCCTGCGCCCGCCCGCCGTTCAGAAGCTGAAGCTGGGCAAGCGCTCGCTGCTGACGGCAATTGCCTTCGCGGTGTCGCTGCTGGCGGTCACGCCGCAGATCGTCGTGTTCATCACGTCCTTCATCAAGACGCGCGGCCCGCTGTTCGTGAGCGGCTTCAGCCTGGACAGCTACAGGGCGATCGGCTTCAAGCTGTCGAAGAACATCGCCAATACGTTCTATTTTGCCAGCATCGCCATCGTCATCATGGTCGTTGTCGGCCTGCTGCTGAGCTACGTCGTCGTCCGCAGGAGATCGGTGCTGTCCTCGCTGCTCGACTCGCTGGCGATGTTCCCGTACGTCATTCCCGGCTCCGTGCTCGGGATCGGGCTCATTACCGCCTTCAACAAGGCGCCGCTCATTCTGACCGGAACGGTAACGATCATCGTCGTGTCGTACGTTATCCGCAAGCTGCCGTTTATTCTGCGATCGAGCACCGCGATTTTGTACCAGATCGATCCGAGCATCGAGGAAGCGTCGATCAGCCTCGGGGTTCCGCCAATGCGGACCTTTTTTAAGACGACTGCGGTGCTGATGCTGCCCGGACTGTTCTCCGGCGCCATCCTGAGCTGGGTGCAGACGATCAACGAGCTTAGCTCCACGCTGATTCTGTTCTCGGGCAAGACGGGGACGATCTCGGTCGCGATTTTCACGGAAATATTCAAGGACAGCTTCGGCACGGCGGCGGCGCTGGCATCGATTCTGTCGGTGGCGACGGTCGTCTCGCTGATCATTTTCAATAAATTTTCCGGCGGCAGAAGCGTTATGATGTAGAGGTGGACATCGGAGGGAGAGAGAACGAATTATGGAACATCTGATGGAAAAGACGATCGCCTGCGTGCGGGCGGCCGGAGAGATCGTTCGCAATGGAAGCAAAGAGCTTAGCGTTGAGGAGAAAGGGTTCGCCAATTACGTCACGAATATCGATTTGGCGGTGCAGCGGGAGCTGAACGAGGCGTTAAACGCACTGGAGCCGGAAGCCGAGTTCATCTCGGAGGAGAACGAGACGAACGACTATGCGACACGGAAGGCGAAATGGATTCTCGATCCGATCGACGGCACGACCAATCTGATCCACGGTTACCCGCACGTCGCGATTTCCGTCGCGTACGTCGGACCGGAGCGGCGCTTCGGCATCGTCTACAATCCGTTTAACGGGGAGCTGTTCGCCGCGCTGTCCGGCGCCGGGGCATGGTTGAACGGGGAGCGGCTGTCCGTATCGCGCAATGCCGCGCCCGGGGATTGTATCTTCGGGTTCGGCTTTCCATACGAGCGGCAGGTGTCCGCGCCGAGGATGTTCCGCGCCGCGGAGAAGGTGTTCGCCGCCTGTCAGGACCTCAAACGCAAGGGACCGGCGTCGCTGGATCTGGCCTACGTGGCGGCGGGCCGAATCGACGGCTACTTCGAGGTCGACTTGAACGTGTGGGACGTGGCGGCCGGGCTGATCCTGCTGGAGGAGGCCGGGGGACGGGCGTCGGATTGGCAGGGCAAGCCGCTGCCCGAAGCGCTGGACAAAACCGGCTTGATCGCGACGAACGGACTCGTGCACGACGAACTGACCAGGCTGATTCAAGCCGCCGGATAAACGCTCCGCGTTCCGCTGCCAAGCGTTAACGGTTGCGCTTCTTCTGGCGGATACGTTATCCTGCTAATAGAAGACAGCGGACGACCGAATACGTTCGACAGCCGAGAATCGCCTAAGGAGATCATCCGCATGCGGAAATCGTTAAGCTTCTACAACAAGCTGCTTATTTTCTTCGTTCTGGTCGGCGTCATCCCGCTGCTCATCATCGGATCGATGACGTACGGCTTCTCGAAGCGATTTTTCCTCGAACAGTACCGCCAGCAGCTGCACGACAAAGTGGCGGGAGCGGCCGAGAGGTTCGACGCGCTGGCGGAAGAGTACGGCGGCATCATGAATACGATCGGCGAGCTGTCGGAGGTGCGGCAGGCGCTGCTCGGCGGCAGCGCCGAACTGAAGAAAAACGTCGAGCAGCGCATGCATCTGCTGCTGGCGGGCAAGAAAAACAAAGCGGCCATTTACATGATCAACGCCGACGGCAGCGTCCACTATTCGACCCGGGAGCTGCCGTCGATCTACAATCCGGCCAAATACCGCGGGTGGGGCATCTTCCGCACCGCCCATGAGGCGGAGGGCGAGATTCGCGTGTATCCGCACGCGTACGACAGTCCCCAAGGGGACAAAGTCGTGCTCAGTCTCGTTCAGACGCTGCATTCGTCGTCCGGGGAGCTGCTCGGCTACCTGATCGTCGATTTTCCGCGGGCTTTGATCGCCGACGTCGTAAGCGCTTACGACGCTCCGTTCGCGATGGACTTCGTCGTGCTGGACAGACATGCCTACACGGTGATCCATACGAAGCAGCCCGAGAGGGAAGGGACGCTGGAGCGCGAGCCCGGGGAGATCGGCAGCGGCCACCTGCTGCAGATCGTGCCTTCGGAACGGCTCGGCTTGTCCGTCTACGGCTATTCTCCGGCGGCCATCGTAGAGCAGAGCATGGGGTTCATACAGACGCTGTTCGCCGTTGCCGCGGCGGTCAGCCTCGTCATCTGTCTCTGGTTCGCCTATAAGCTGTCGAAATACGTGTCCAAGCCGATTTTCGAGCTGGCGCATTCGATGAAGCGCATCTCGATGGGCGATCTCTCGGTTCGGATCGAGTCCCGCCGCGTCGACGAATTCGGCATCGTCGCCAGCGGCTTTAACGCCATGGCGACGCAGATCAAGGATCTGATCGCCAGCGCCAAGGACGAGCAGCGGCGGCTTCGCGTCGCCGAGATCAAGGCGCTTCAGGCGCAGCTTAATCCCCATTTTATCTATAACACGCTCGATCTGATCAAATGGAACGCCAAGATGAACCAGACGAAGGAAATCGGCGGCATCGTCGTTCAACTCGCCAGGCTGCTGCGGGGAATGATTCACGTGGACGACGAGGAGACGACGCTGGGCGCGGAGATGGAGCTGATCGAGCACTATTTGTATATTCAGCGCATTCGGTTCGCGGATCGGCTGCGCGTCGATATTCGCATCGACGACGATGCGCTGGACGCCGTCATCCCCCGGCTGCTGCTCCATCCCCTCGTCGAGAACGCGATCGTGCACGGCTTCGAGAATAAGGTCGGCAGCGTCGATCTGAGCCTCGTCTGTCTGAGACGCGGGGACGAGCTGCATCTGGAGATCGCGGACAACGGCATCGGAATGGACGAAGAGACGCTGGCCGCCATTCGCGAGGGGACGCATCACGGCGGCATCGGGATCAGCAACGTGCATAATCGGATTCGGCTTTACTACGGGGAAGCCTACGGGCTAGACATCGAGAGCGAAGCCGGAGCCGGCACCCGGGTGTCGCTGCGGATTCCGTATCGCCGGAAGGAGGAGACGGCATGATCAAAATCATGGTCATCGAGGACGAGCAGCTGCTGCGCAAAGGCCTGGTCATGACGACGCCGTGGCACGACTACGGCTGCGAGGTGATCGGGGAAGTGGGAGACGGACTGGAGGGCGCGAGGTTGATCGGCAAGCTGCGTCCGGACATCGTCATCACCGACATCCGCATGCCGGGCATGGACGGCATCGAAATGATGCGCAAGGTGCGAGAGACGAGCGATACGGAGTTTATTCTCATTACCGGCTTCAGCGATTTCAAGTACGCCAAGGCGGCCGTCGATCTCGGGGCGCAGGGGTTCATCCTGAAGCCGATCGACGACGCGGAGCTGGACGCCGTGCTGGCGAAGACGGTGGAAGCGGTCGGCCGCAAGCGCAAGTACGATCTGGCGCTGCGGCGGGAACGTTCGGCGGAGAGCGTCGGCTTGCCGGGCAAGCTGGCTCCCGGAGGCGGCGCGAAGCCGAACGACCGGTATTTGGCCGAGGCGATCGCGTATATCGAGGCGAACGTGGAGCGCAATTTCTCGCTCAAGAACATCGCCGATCATCTGCATATCAGCGAAAGCTACCTGAGCAAGCTGTTCAAGAATAAAACTTCGTATACGTTCCTCGAATACTGCACCAACTACCGGATCAAAAAAGCCGCGGAGCTGCTCATGGACGAGCGGAACAAGGTGTACGAGATCGCGGACAAGGTCGGCTATCCCGACTCACGCTATTTCAGCACCCTGTTCAAGAAACAGATCGGCCTGACCCCCACCGAATTCCGCCAATATTACGTCCCCGAACCCGCGGGAACGACACGAGAGCCGTAAGCGCACGCCGCTTGCGGCTTTTTGGGGCGCCATTCGGGAGACGAAGCTCGATTTTTTAGCACAATGGCATGCCCAATGTGAAATGCGGATGTAGAGATCCGGTGGCGGAGTTTATCGTTCTCTGCCTCTTTTGCCGGTATCCCGTCCAGTCAGGTTGGTCGTTCGCCTCTGGGAGATCGGATTCGAATGACATATCCTCCATTTCCCGGTATCCCAACGGCTCAGATATATGGTTAGCGGCGTTTAGCGATAAGCTCTCCGTTTCTATCAGTGGATCATCCTCCCGATCCGGATTAGATTGTGAAAGAGTGGATGCAATCGGTACGCGATTGGACGTAACTCTCAACTGACTCAAAGGGATAGCGGCAAAAGGGGAGAAAAAGCGGTAGGACTGGTGGCGTGAACTGAATGGAGGGGATAACGACAAAGTGTTTCGCTGAATGACGGCG
>NZ_JBEPYQ010000128.1:0-16907 GCF_041641335.1 Cohnella sp.
CGATACGTTCCAGGCGTTCGTCAAGCCGAGCGTCGTTCCCCAGCTGTCCGTCGATACGACCGAATTCACGGGCATCTCGCAGGAGAACGTCGACGCCGCAGGGCTGTTGCCGCAAGTCGTACGAGAATTTATCGAATGGATGGGTCAGGAAGAATACTTCCTCTGCGCATGGGGCCCGGACGACCAGCGCCAGCTTGTCCAGGAATGCCGCCAGCACAGCATCTCGACGGACTGGATCGTCAATCATAACAATTTGCAGAAAATGCTGTCCAAAGTATACAAGCTCGAGAAGCATCAGCAGATGGGCCTGAAGCCGGCGCTGGAAATGCTGGAGATCCCGTTCAGCGGCTCCCATCACCGGGCGATGGACGATGCGGTCAATACGGCGCGCATCCTCGTCAAGCTGTACGACAAGTTCCAGTTCCGCCGCAACAAGCTCGGCGACGACACGAAGGTCGAGAGCGAAGTCGTCTATAAAACCGAGCATTACGAAAACTTGCCGTTCGCAGGACTCGCCAACCTGTTCTCCGATCCGGCCAAATAGACAAAGCGGTCCCGGACCAACGCTAACGTTGACCAGGGACCGCTTTTTCATTTTCCTCCGCGCCGTTCATCCAGGCTTCCCGGATCAGCCTGAGGGGCGGCAAGCCGAGCAGCTCGCGCCGCACGCCGTCCCAGGCGATCATGAGCAGCTTCTGCAGCTTCCATCCGGCATGGCCCGCGACCTGAACCGCGATTCCGCGCGAGGCCAGACGGGCGACGCCCCAGACGACGCCGTCCGGCAGCAGGGCGTGCGCCCCGGCGATCGCCTCGCGCACCTTCTCCGCATGCGCGGCCGTAATCAGATCCGAGAATGCCATAAACGATCCTACGTGCGTATACTCCCCGAAGCAGCCGGAATTCCTCAGGGGAAGCGACGAGGGCTCCCATTTCTGTCTCTGATAGTGAATGAGCTCCCCGCCGCAGCGCACGGTCAGCCGCGAATCGCAGCTGCCGAATGCGAACGCTTCTCCCCTGGACAATCTGCCCGGACAGAAAATATCGCTTATCATGCAGACCGCGCCTTCCGCCAAGTCGATCTCCGTCTCGCTCTTGAAGCGCGCGTCGCGAAACAGCATGACGGGCTCGGGAATCCATTCGAGCACGGCGCCGGCCTGCAAGTCGAATTTCTGTACGAGTTCGGCCGTTCCGCCGGATTCGCACGGATGGATGCGCGTATACGATTGGTTCGTCGCGTAAAGATGCACCCCATCCGTTAGCCGCCAGTCGAACAAATAACGGTCGCCTTCCAGCATGCCGGGCGAGCCGTCCATCTGCACGACGGCAAGCTGCCGGGCGTCGCCGGCACGAACCGAAAAAGCCTTGGCGATCTTCAGCGGCGACGAGTGATACCGGGAGAGCAGCGCCGGCCTGTCGCCGGACAGCCCCGCCACCGCCCTCAGCTCGGCCGTTCGGGCGACCGCGCTAGACGGCGGCCGCATGGCCCGTCTGCCGGGACACCCACTGCGCGACTTCGTCCAGCCCCTGTCCTCCGAACAGATTCGTGAAGAAGAACGGACGCTCTCCGCGCATCTGACGGGAATCGCGTTCCATCACTTCCAGGCTTGCGCCGACGTAAGGGGCCAGATCGATCTTGTTGATGATCAGCAGATCGGACCTCATGATGCCGGGTCCGCCTTTGCGGGGAATTTTCTCTCCCTGGGCCACGTCGATAATGTAGATGAACCGGTCGACCAGCTCCGGGCTGAACGCCGCGGCCAGATTGTCCCCGCCGCTCTCGATCAGAATCAGATCCAAATCGGGGAATCGGCTCTCCAGCTCCTCGACCGCGTCGAAGTTCATCGACGCGTCCTCCCGAATGGCCGTATGCGGGCAGCCGCCGGTCTCGACGCCGATAATCCGCTCTTCGGGGAGACATCCGGTATCCGACAGAATCCGGGCGTCTTCCTTCGTATAAATATCGTTCGTAATGACCGCCAGATTAATTTTATCCTTCAGCTCGAAGGCGATTCGCTCGACCAGCTTCGTCTTGCCGGAGCCTACCGGCCCGCCGATGCCGATTCGCATCGGGCGTCCGCTCTCCGCTTGCGGCGTCACCCAGCCGTCATGGTGATGGTGGTGTCCGGGTCCTTTTCCTTGGCACATAGATAAATCCCTCCACAATCTATTGATTTAAGACATGAACAAACGGGAATACAGCGTCTCGTGTCGAATCATCGCCAATTCGGCAAGCGGCATGGCGCCGTAGGCGTCGGCCGGGTCCATGTCCCGCACGGCCGACCACGCGGCGGCGACGGCCGGGAACAACGCCGCCGTCAGGCGCTGAGCCTCGGTCTGACCCATCGGAATCAACCGCAGCGCGGCATTGACGCAGGTGACGACGGACGTGTACAAGTACCCCTCCGCCGCCCGGTCAAGCGGAATGCGCAGCGCCAGGCAGATCGCCGCGTAGACGAGCGGATAAGTGCCATGGCATCGTCCTGCGCGGACGTCGTCGCGCAGCCTGCTCCAATCCGGCGCCGGGAACAATTCCGGAGCGAGCTTAAGCAATCTTCTGCCGATCTTCTCCAGGCCTTCGCGGGATTCCGGCGCGATTCTCTGAAAATGAACGAGCTTCTCGATACGGTAATCGTATCTCTCCCCAGCTCGATCGCCCGCGCCGGAGCCGCCGTCCCCGGCCGCGTACACGGCTTTTACAACCATCAAATCCCCGGTCGACCAGCTGTGACGAAGCATTGCCTCGATATAGGCCCGCAACTGCTCTGCGTTCTCCAGGCTGCCGTCCTGCACGAGCGTCTCCAATCCGAAGGAGTGGGCGAAGCTTCCGATCGGCAAAGCCGAATCGAGCAGCATTTGCAGCGACATCCAGGTTTCGGAGCGAGTCTCTTCCCCGCCCGCGGTCATCGATCCGCCTCCTTTCGCAAATCCAATACAGCCAGCCTCCCTTAGAACAGGAAGTACCTTTGTGCCATCGGCACTACGGTCGCGGGTTCGCACACGGCCGGCTCTCCGTCGATCGTCACCTTGTACGTGTCGGGATCGACTTCGATGACAGGCGTCGCATCGTTGCGGATCATGTTCTTCTTGCCGATGCCCCGGCAATTTCGAACCGGCTCTACGCGCTTCTGCAAGCGCAGCTCGCTCGCGATTCCCCGTTCGTAGGCCGCCTGCGACACGAAAGTAAGCGAGCTCTTGTACAGCGATCTTCCGAACGCGGCGAACATCGGCCGGCCGAATACCGGTTGCGGCGTCGGGATGGACGCGTTCGGATCCCCCATCTGCGCGTAAGCGATGCTCCCGCCCTTCAGCACCAAATCCGGCTTAACGGCGAAAAACGCAGGACTCCACACGACGAGATCCGCCCATTTGCCCGCTTCCACGGAACCGACAATATGGGAGATGCCGTGGGCGATCGCCGGGTTGATCGTATATTTGGCCACATAGCGCTTGATTCGCTCGTTATCTCCGCCGCCTTCATCGCCGGCAAGCGGCCCGCGCTGCCCCTTCATTTTGTCCGCCGTCTGCCACGTGCGCGTAATGACTTCCCCGACCCGGCCCATCGCCTGGGAGTCAGAACTGATGATGCTGAACGCCCCCAGGTCGTGCAGGATGTCTTCCGCCGCGATCGTCTCCGGGCGAATGCGCGAATCGGCGAACGCCACGTCTTCGGGAATCGAGCTGTCCAGATGATGACATACCATCAGCATGTCGAGATGCTCCTCGATCGTGTTGACCGTAAACGGACGGGTCGGATTCGTCGAGGACGGAATAACGTTCGGATGGCTCGCCGCCTTGATAATGTCCGGAGCATGGCCGCCTCCGGCCCCCTCCGTATGGTACGTATGAATCGTGCGGCCTCCGATCGCGCGAAGCGTATCCTCGACGAAGCCCCCTTCGTTCAGCGTATCCGTATGGATCGCCACCTGAACGTCGAACAGATCGGCCACGCCCAGGCACGCGTCGATCGCCGCCGGGGTCGTCCCCCAGTCCTCGTGCAGCTTCAGCCCGATCGCCCCGGCCTCGATCTGCTCGATGAGCGGCTCCGAAGCCGAAGCGTTTCCTTTGCCGAGAAAACCGAGATTCATCGGGAAAGCTTCCGCCGCCTCCAGCATTCGCCTCAGATGCCAAGCGCCGGGCGTGCAGGTCGTTGCGTTCGTACCCGTCGCCGGTCCCGTGCCGCCCCCGATCATCGTCGTCACTCCGGACGCCAGAGCCGTCTCGATCTGCTGCGGGCAGATGTAGTGGATATGCGTATCGATGCCTCCGGCCGTGACGATCTTGCCCTCGCCCGCAATTACTTCCGTGCTCGCCCCTACGACCATATCGGCGCGCACTCCGTCCATAATGTCCGGGTTGCCCGCCTTGCCGATGCCGACGATGACGCCGTCTTTGATGCCGACATCCCCTTTGACGACGCCCCAGTGATCGATGACGACCGCGTTCGTAATGAGCGTGTCCAAGACGCCGTCCGCGCGCACCGCGCCGCTGGACTGGCCCATGCCGTCCCGGATGACCTTGCCCCCTCCGAACTTGCATTCGTCGCCGTACACGGTGAAGTCACGTTCGATCTCGGCCCACAGCTCCGTATCCGCGAGCCGCACGCGGTCACCGGTCGTCGGACCGAACATGCCCGCGTAGCTTTCCCGATCCATCCGCATGATCTCCCGCTCCCTTTGTCCTCTTTATCTACGACTGCCCTTTTTTATCCCCAAGCTCGATCCAGGCTTTCAAGCGTTCGGCGACTTCCGGAGGGACGGCCCCTTTCGCGTCCCCTTGCGTGATGGCATTCAGCCCGAACGAGCGCTTGCGTCCGCCCAGCTCGGTCAGTCGTACCGGCTTCTCCTCCCCTGGCTCGAACCGGACCGCCGTACCCGCCGGAATATCCAGCCTCATCCCGAACGCCCGCTCCCTGTCGAACCGCAAAGCCCGATTCGTTTCGAAAAAGTGGTAATGGGAGCCGACCTGAATCGGTCTATCCCCCGTATTGCCGACGAGAACTTCCACCGTACGCCTTCCCTCGTTCAGTTCGACTTCCCCCGCCACCGCTTTAATCTCTCCCGGTATCATCGTCTTCCCCTCCCTTCGTATACGACAATCCGATCAAGTAATCGGGTTATGCACGGTCACCAGCTTCGTACCGTCCGGGAACGTCGCCTCCACCTGCACCTCCGCGATCATCTCCGGCACTCCCGCCATCACCTGGTCCCGGGTCAGCAGCGTCGTTCCGTAAGCCATCATTTCAGCCACGCTCTTGCCCTCTCTGGCTCCCTCCATGATCGCCGACGTAATGAGAGCGACGCATTCCGGGTAGTTCAGCTTGACTCCCTTAGCCAATCTACGGTGCGCCAGATCGGCCGCCAGCGTGATGAGCAGTTTCTCCTTCTCGCGTTCCGTCAGATTCATCGCGCCCCTCCTTTTCTGAGCTTTCTTCCCATTATAGGGAATGCTCATTTTGTTGTAAATCTTTTATGTAAGATTATATAACATTGATTATTGAATTCATATGAGTTATTTGGATTTATTTTGAATTTTCATTGTTTAAATGTTATATATAATAACACATCAGTAAGAAGAGAGCGGGTTAGTTGTGCGAGTATAAACCGAAACAGCCGGCTCGCAGGGGATGACTGGAGAGGCGCAAGCCGTTCTGGTCAAGCTGTCGGCTTGTATGATAGAATCAATGGATAAGACATTCCGGTTTATCCGAAAGAGGAGGACTACAAGTTGGCTAACAAAAGAATGCGCTCCGACATGATCACCAAAGGCTTTGACCGCGCTCCGCACCGCAGCTTGCTTCGGGCAGCCGGCGTTAAAGAAGAGGATTTCGGCAAACCGTTCATTGCCGTCTGCAATTCTTATATCGATATCGTGCCTGGCCACGTGCACTTGCAAGAATTCGGCAAAATCGTCAAGGAAGCCATTCGCGAAGCGGGCGGCGTCCCGTTCGAATTCAATACGCTCGGCGTCGACGACGGCATCGCCATGGGCCAGATCGGCATGCGCTACTCCCTCGCCAGCCGCGAGATTATCGCCGACTCCGTCGAGACGGTCGTTAATGCGCACTGGTTCGACGGCATGGTCTGCATCCCGAACTGCGACAAAATCACGCCGGGGATGATGATGGCGGCGCTGCGCGTCAACATTCCGACGATCTTCGTCAGCGGCGGACCGATGAAAGCCGGACGCACGAGCGACGGCCGCGCCATCTCCCTGACGTCGGTATTCGAAGGCGTCGGCGCCTATATGACGGGCAAGATCGACGAGAAGAGCCTGACCGAGCTCGAGCAGTTCGGCTGTCCGACTTGCGGTTCCTGCTCCGGCATGTTCACCGCCAACTCGATGAACTGTCTGGCGGAAGTGCTCGGCCTCGCCCTTCCGGGCAACGGCACCATTCTCGCAGTCGCTCCGGAGCGCCGCGAGTTCGTCAAGAAATCGGCGAAGCAGCTGATGGAGCTGATCAAGCAGGACATCAAGCCGCGCGACATCGTCACCCTCGATTCCATCGACAACGCGTTCGCGCTCGACATGGCCATGGGCGGCTCGACGAATACCGTGCTGCACACGCTGGCGCTCGCTCATGAAGCCGGCATCGAATACCCGATCGAGCGGATCAACGAAGTGGCCAAGCGCGTTCCGTACTTGTCCAAGCTCGCTCCCGCTTCCGACCACCACATCGAAGACCTGCACAACGCGGGCGGCGTAAGCGCGATTATCCACGAGCTGTTCAAGAAAGAAGGCGCGCTGCAAGGGGACGTGCTGACCGTCTCCGCCAAAACGCTGCGCGAGAACGTCGAAGGCGCGGAAATTACCGATCACTCGGTCATCCGCCCAATCGACGATCCGCATTCCAAGGAAGGCGGCCTGTCCGTGCTGTTCGGCAACCTGGCTCCGGGCGGCTCCATCATCAAAGTCGGCGCGGTCGACAAATCCGTCGGCGGTTATCACCGCGGCCCTGCCATCTGCTTCGACTCGCAAGACGAGGTGCTCAGAGGGCTCGCCGAAGGCAAAGTCAAGGAAGGCCACGTCGTCGTCATCCGCTACGAAGGACCTAAGGGCGGCCCCGGCATGCCGGAAATGCTCGCCCCGACTTCCCAGATCGTCGGCATGGGACTCGGCACGAAAGTCGGCCTGATCACGGACGGCCGCTTCTCGGGAGCCTCCCGCGGCATCGCTATCGGCCACATCTCCCCGGAAGCGGCGGAAGGCGGTCCGATCGCGTTCGTTCAAGACGGCGACATTATCGAGCTGGACATGAACAACCGCACGATCACGCTTGAAGTGAGCGACGAAGAGCTGGAACGCCGTCGTTCCGAATGGAAGGGCTTCGAACCTAAAATCAAACGCGGCTACTTGGCTCGCTATTCCGCGATGGTCACCAACGCCAGCCAGGGCGGCGTCATGAAAATGTAAACGAGACGGCACGGGGCCTTGCGTCCCGCCCGCTCCATCGCCCCACCAAAAACAAGGCTTCCCTCCGTTATCGCTGGATAACGAAGGGAAGCCTTGTTTGACTTCACAAGTTATAAAGGAAAAAAAGATTACACCAGCTTGCCTACCGTCTTCTCCTCGAACTCCCCGGAGGAACCTTCGGACGACTCCGTATCCGAATCCGCCGACCGTTTCCTGCCGCCCCCTTCTTCCGCTTTGACGGCGGCGCGCTCCCGGCCTACGCGGCGGACCGTCCGCGATTCGTCAGCCCACTTCAGCAGCGTATCGCGTTCCATGATCAGCATACGCGGATTCAACGACTCGCCGTGCTCGCGCACCCGTTTATTGCCGGAAGGATGAACGACCCGGATCATAAACCGCAAGTAAAGATTGGTCGACCACGCGAACAACCCTTTGGGCAGATCGAACATTTCGAAGCCGAGACTCTCGCCTCCGCGGTGAATCATCGAGACTCCGTAGAGAGCTTTGACCTCGCCGCCTCCCGGATATACCGCTAATTCTCTCGCCATGTCCGGCAGCACCCTCTCCATCTCGCGGATGATCCTGATCGCCAGCTGCAGCGACGTCTTGGATTTCATCCCGATCTCGACGAGCATGCGGTTTTCGAAATGGATCTCCATAATCCGGTCTCCCGACTTAAGCGTCCGGCCGTTCTGAAGATTAAGCTCGACTCCGGAATACTTGCGAATGCGGTAATTGAAAAACCGAGCGTCTCCGATAGGACGAAGCCGGAACACGACATGGAACAGCTTCTCCCACAGCATCCACAGGCCGATGACGATCTTCTTGAACAGGCCGACCGAGGCGGTCCGTTCCGCCTTCGCGTCCTCGGCCCGGCTAGCACCCTTCCTCTTGGCGCCTTCGGTAACTTCGATCATCTCGTCGATGCCGATAAACCGGTAGCCGAGCTTGCGGCCGTCGTCCAATATTCTCCCCACGGCCTCGATCGTATTTTCCGGCGCGTCCCGATCGGCCCCGAACGTGCTTCCGCAGTCGTGCAGCAGAAACACCTGCCCGGGCTTCAGCTTCCTTCTCATCCGGCGGTACAGCTTGTCCGCCCCGAGCCGCTTCTTCCAGTCCCCGAACAACGAAGTCCAGAGCACGATCTGAAGATGGCCGAGCCGCGAATAATCGAATACGTTCACGATCCCCCACGGAGGACGATAGTACTTCGGCTTCGATCCCGTAATTCGCTCGATGACGTCCGACGTCTGCCGAATTTGCCGCTTGACGGTGCTCGGGCGCATAAACCAGTTCATATGATGGACGTAGTTATGTATGCCTAGAACATGTCCCTCTTCGTGTATTCTCGCCACGATGTCCGGATACTTCTCCGCGTTCTCTCCGACAACGAAAAAAGTCCCCTTCGCTCCGTTGCGCTTCAGCAAGTCGAGCAGCTTGGGCGTATACTCGGGATCGGGACCGTCGTCGAACGTCAAGGAGATTCCGTCGGCCGACTTCCCGTTCATGAACACCTTGTAACCGAAAATCCGACTGATCAAAGCCGGCAAAAAAGCGTAAAAAGTCAAAAAATAAAAACCGATCCATAGGATGAGTTCCATGCTTTCCCCACCATCTTGATTGCCATATTAGTTGTGCGCGCGGTTATTAGCCCGCCTTATATTTTAACATATGCTCCGACAAAATAGGCATGCCAGTATGCATCTTTTTTGTTATCATGTACAATAGCAATAACTGGAATGGACAAGCTGTCCATAACGAACCGGAAAAGGAAGGCTGACAGATGCTCTCATTGTATCAAAAATACTGGAGGACCGCTTTCGATCTTGGCGTAATCGCGCTTACCGTGTGGCTCACAATGTACGTATTTAGCTACTTGTACAATCTTGCGACGCCCGTATTTCTCTCCTTCCTCATCTTCTGGATCATCGAACCGCTGGCCAGACGGCTTAACCGCATCGGACTGCCCAAATCGATCGCCACCGGCATCAGCATTCTGTTTTTCACGCTTGTCATTCTCGCCGTTTTCTTCGGGCTCGGATACATATTCACGATCCAGATTACCCAGCTTGCGGACGATCTGCCGAAATACCAGAAATTGCTGCAGGGCCAAGTGACCTCCATCGCGGAGAGGCTGCAAAGCGAAGCCGACGCGCTGCCTCCGGACGTCGCCCAGAAGCTGAGCAATGCCGCCGCATACGTGACCGACTTAGGCGCGAATTGGGCCGGCAAGTTCCTGAAATGGCTCGTCGGATTCCTGACCTCCTTCTCCTCGTTTATTCTGAACATTTCGATCGCCATCATTCTCGCTTATTTCTTGAGCCTGGAGATTGAAGCCTGGAAGAAAGTCTCGACGGATCGAGCACCCAAAACGCTCAAAACCGTCTTCGAATTTCTTCGCAACAACGTGTTCAAAGGAATCGGCGCTTATCTGAAAGCGCAAGGCAAGCTGATCAGCATTACGTTTCTTGTCATCTTCGTCGCCTTGCTCGCTCTGGGCGTGAACAACGCTTTCTCGATAGCCTTGCTCGCAGGCATCTTCGACGTGCTTCCGCTGCTCGGCGTCAACACGCTGTTCATTCCGTGGATCGTCTACTTGTTCATCGTCGGGGACACGACGCTCGCCATCTGGCTCACCGCGCTGCTGCTCGTCGTAACGCTGACCCGGCAATTTCTCGAACCTAGAATTACTGGACAGACCGTCGGCGTATCCGCCTTCACGATGCTTGCCTTTATGATGATCTCCCTGTCTCTGTTCGGCGTCGCCGGATTGATTTTGGCCCCGATTCTGATGATTTTGCTTAAAGCATTGTACGATCAAGGCTACTTCCACAGATGGGTGCGATTCCCGAACGACGAATTCAATGTGCATCCGCTTGCGCCGCAGCCCGCTGCCGCTACCGCTGGCGCCGAAGCTCCAGATGCCGAATCCCGTCCATAATGTTGCCGAACACCGTCGCGCCGCGGTTGCGCAGGCCCGCCGGCTGATCTTCGATCAGCACGGCGACCGCGTACCGCGGCTTTTCGCTTGCGGGGCCGTAGCCGACGAACCAATGGTCGTTGCGGCCTTTCTGCTTGCCCGCAAGCTCCGCCGTGCCCGATTTGCCCGCAAGAGGCCACTCGGCTCCCCGCAAAGCGGCGGCGGCGGTCCCTTCCCTCACGACCGCAAGCATCCCTTTGCGCAGCGCCGCGGCCGTCTCCGGCTCGATCCGCCCGTACCTGGAAGGCGCGGACTGAACGTCGAGCGAAGCCATCAGCCCTCCGTCCGCATACCGAATCTCCTTCACGAGCCTCGGCGCGAACACGCGGCCGTCATGAATAATCGTCACGGCCATGTTCGCCACCTGCAGCGGAGTCACCCGCACGTCCCGCTGGCCGATGCCCGACCCCGCTCTCGCTCCGCCGTCCTGGGCGATCCGCTTGTTCAAGAACACGGCTCCCGCTTCTTCCTCGCTAAGCAGCCTCAACGGATCTCCGTCGACGAACCGCTCGGCGTGCCAGCCCACCTGCCTCGCGAAGCCCAGCCGTTCCGCCGTAATTTGGAGCCAAGCCGGATCGAGCCGTTCGGCCAAAGTCGCGAAAGCGACGTTGCACGACTGCGCATAAGCTTGCTCCAGCGTCAGATGACCGTGCCCGCCCTCCTTCCAGCATTTCAAGCCGTACTTGCCGTATTTTCCGTCGCAGTAGAACGTCTCGTGCCACCCCGTCTTGCCCGCCTCCAGCACCGCTGCCAGCGTCACCGTCTTGAACACGGAGCCCGGCGGGACGGCGGTAACCGCATGATTGCGTTCGTCCGTGCCCTCAGCGCCAATATGGTAAGGGTCCAGCTGCGGAAGGGACACCATGGCGAGAATGTCGGCATTGGCTGCATCCAGCACGACGATCGCCCCTTTGCCGATTCCGTATTGGTTCAGTGCCGATTCGGCGATGCGTTGAATGTCCAGATCGAGCGTTGTCGTTACTTGAATCGGGAAATGAGGGTTGTCGTCCGCCGTTAATCGCAGCCCCAAGCCTCGCAACGGTCTTCTCGTCGCATCCGTCACCTGCTTCACCGTCGTCTCGGATCTTCCCTGAAGAAGACGGTCCAACGATTTCTCCAACCCCGCTCCCCCGATCGCCGCCGTCGACTTCATCCTTTTCCGGGAAATTCGATCCTCGTAAACAAGGCGCGCATACTCGGGATGCTGCGAGACGTAGCCGATCGCGTGAAGAGGCGTTATGCCGGAGGGATATCGATTAAGATAGGGCAGGACGGCTACGCCAAACAGCTTCTTCCGTTCGATCATACGAATCTGCTCGGCGCTCAGATCGATCGCCAACCCGGATCCCGGGTGGCGCCATACGGCCGGCTCCCGCAATCGGTCGAGCCATCCGTCTAGCACGTCCTCCTCCACGCCCAAGCTGGCCGCCAGCTCGCGAATATCCCGCTCCGCTCCTCTTGGTTTCCCGTTGCCCGGAAAAGCCGCCAAGCCATGCACCGTTTGGCCGGTCAACAAGCGCCCCCGTCGATCGCGAAACTGCCCGCGTCCGCTGTCGAGCAGCAGAGCGTCGGAATGCTGCAGAACGGCGGATGCGCTCAGCGAGCCGCTCGCGTTCTTCGCTCCGGCTCCCCCGATTTGCAGCCAGGCCAATCTCGCCCCCAGCACGCCGAACAACGTCGCCAGCAGCAAGAGTATCCGAAACGCCCTCGTGGATGTTTCCCGCCTCATCTCTCGATTGCCCCTTTTTCTTTTCTCCTCCCTAGGATTTCCATAATTCATCCAAACAAGCAAGATCGCCGTCATTAAAAAGAGGCCTTCTCCGCAAACGGGGAGAAGACCTCTTGTCGACCAAAAGGGTTAGGATACGGTGAACCGGCTCAGCGATTCGCGCAGCTTGCCCGACACCGCCTCCAGGTTGTTCGACAGTTGAACCAGGCCGTCGCTGATGCTCAACTGCTCGTTGCTCAGAGAAGCGACTTCTTCGGACGTAGCCGATGCTTCTTCCGCGACCGCGCTGACGTTGCTCATCGCGAGAGCGAGCGTATTCTGCGCGCCTTCGAGCTGGCGGACCGAATCCGTAGCCGAAGACAGCCTGCTGATAAATCCGCTCATATTGTCCTGCACCGTCACGAAGATCTGATTCGCTTCGCGAACCGAGTCGATCTGCTCCTGGAAGATCGGGTAGGCTTCGGACAGCACGCTGACCGTCTCGTCGATCTCGCGCGAGATGTTCTCGACGATGCCGCCGACGATGCCGATCGACTCGCGGGACTGATCGGCCAGCTTGCGGATTTCATCGGCGACGACCATAAAGCCTTTACCGGCCGCTCCGGCCCGCGCCGCTTCGATGGTGGCGTTCAAGGACAAAATATTCGTCTGTTTGGTAATATTGCCGAGCACGTCGAGAATTTTGCGGATCGAACCGGTGCTCTCTTGCAGCTTGTCTACCTTCTCGACCATCGAGCGGGTCATCTCTTCCGTCTGTCCCGTCTTCTGGATCAGGTTGTCCATATAGACCGAACCCGTACGGCCGGCTTCCTCTACCTCATTGGCCGATTGCCCCATCTCTACGTTGGAGTCGATGACGGATTGAACCTGCGAGCCGATCTGCACGGTCAGATCCGAGCCCTTCTCCGCCTCTACCGCGAGGTTCGTCGCGCCGTTGGCGATCTCTTCGGTCGCCACGGCGATCTCCTTCGCCGCTCCGGCCGTCTTGCGCGAAGCGTCGGACAGCGAAGCCGCGGTCGCCAGCACCTCTTGCGCGGACTGATTCGTCTGGCGAACCAGTCCGGTAATTTCCTCCATCATCCGGTTAAAGCTCTCCGACACTTGACCGATCTCGTCTTTGCTCCGGTTGGTGGAACGGACGGTCAGATTGCCGCGTTCGCCTTCGTTCATCAACGTGCGCAGCTGCGCCAGCGGACGGCCGACCGTCAGCATGACGATCATGCCGATTCCGGCCGCGATGAGCGCCGCAATCAAGGACATCAGCCACGTCAGGTTGCTGATCGCTTTGGCATCCTTGACGAGGAAAGAAACCGGGATGTTGCCGATCAGCTTCCAGCCGTTGTTTTCCAGAAATCCGGCTGAAGACAAAGTTTTGGTTCCGTCGACCGTAATCGTCGCGGAAGAATCCTGCTCGGGCAAATCGTACGGATAAGCAGCTCCCATCTTTTCCTTGTCCGGGCCGTATACGACCGTTTTCTCAGCGGAGACGATATAAGCCGCGCTGCCTTCACCGAAATTGACCGTCTTCATCTCGTCTTCCAGCGTCTTGATCTTGATCTCCAGCATCAGCAAATAGGGTTTCCCTTGGTTAAGCAGACGGCCGAGCACGAAAGTCGGCGATCCGCGTTTACCGTCCAGCCCTTTGGCCAACGTCGGAATCCAGACCGCTTTGCCGTTCGCTTCAGCGATTGTCTTCAGAAACGGTTGCTCAGCAACGCCTTCTTTGTTAAGCGACGTCCCCGTGGAGATGAACTGTCCGCCCTCGTGCATCGGAACGAGAGAGATCGACTCATAGCTGGAATCCGCCATAGCGACGCTGTTCAGCTTCTCCGTCAGCTGGCGGGCCGTATCGAACGTCTCATAATCGTCCTTCGTGACGGCCAGCGTTCCCAACAAATTAATGAAGGATGTATCGGTAATGAATTGCAGCGACTGACGCTCGTATCCCCCAAGCATAAGCGCAATTTTTCCAGCCGTTTGAACAGCGGTCTGGCTGCTCGAATCGGCGACTTTCTGCTGAATAATCGAACTCGACTTGGAATACGAAAACCATCCCAGAATCAGGACGCAAGCAAGAATGCTGCAAAATATGAGCAGAAACAGCTTCATTCCTACGGAACGAATCGGATTTTCAAATTTCGTTTCCTTCAGCTGACCGCCAACCCGTTTGGATAAACCGTTCACAGACTTGGAAGCTTTCTTCCAATCTACCGATCCCATTTTTTCACGCCACGATTGTTTCATCTGCTATTACCCTCCAACTATGTAGTGACGACTGACTGGCGGCACGAAAAAAGACTTGCCTGAACACGACAAAGTATTTATCGGCCGCTTGGGTGGCTAAGTTTACCTTTGTGTGATAAATTCGACAAGTCTATTTCTTTTTCCTCTTGTTTCCCCGATAATCCAAAAAATAATTTACGCCGAGATAACACTACAGTCTCTTGCGCATAATGTCCAATGGGACTAGGGGCTGATCGGTTTTGACGCGGATTTTTTGCAGCGGATGGCGGGCTACGGTGAGCGTATTGCCTTCTTCGTCGGTAAACTCGCCCAGGCGTTGAACGAACCGCCGGCCTCCAGGGCCGAAAAATTCGACCTCCATTCCCGGGCGGAACGGGCTGCGCTGCTGAACGGTGGCGATGCCGGACGCTTCGTCGTAATCGGTTACGACGGCCGCGAAGTCATACGGAGCAGGCTTCTCCTCCGGCTCGTAAATGTGCTCCTCCGCTCCCGGAGTCGAATAGAAGAACCCGGTATTGAGCGGACGGTTCGCCGCCTTGCCGATCTCGTCGACCCACTCCTGTCGCAATTCGTACCGCTGGGGATCGGCCATGTAGGCATCAATCGCCTGTCTGTAGGCGTTCACGACCGACGCGACATAATGGATGCTCTTCATCCGGCCTTCGATCTTGAAGCTGTCGACTCCCGCATCGATAAGATCGGGAACATGCCGAATCATGCACAGGTCTTTGGACCCCATCGTGAACAGGTTCTCTCCCGGCTCCATGACCGATTGCTCGTCGGCATGCAAGTCGTACTTCCAGCGGCACGACTGGCAGCATCCGCCTCTGTTCGAATCCCGGTCCGTAAAATGGTTGGACAGCACGCAACGGCCCGACACGGACGAACACATCGCCCCGTGGACGAACACTTCAAGTTCGATATCGACGCGCGTCTTCATCTCGGCGATCTCGTCCATCGTCGTCTCCCTCGCGAGCACGACGCGCGGCAGCCCTTCTTCCTTCCAGAACTGCACCGCCTGCCAGTTCATCGTCGACTGCTGCGTGCTCAGATGGACTTCCAGCTTGGGCGCGACCTTCTGCGCCGTTTCCACGATGGCGGGATCGGCTGCGATAATGGCGGCGATGCCGACGCTCTCAAGCTGACGCAAGTAGTCCGCCACTCCGTCCAAATCTTCCTGATGGGCGTATATATTCGTCGCCACGAATACTTTGGCTCCGTATTGCGCGGCGAATGCAACGCCTTCGCGCATCTCTTCGAAGCTGAAATTGTCGGCATTGGACCTGAGACCGTATTTCTGTCCGCCGATATAGACGGCGTCCGCTCCGTAGTGAACGGCGAACTTCAATTTCTCCAAGCTGCCGGCCGGGGCCAGCAGTTCGGGCTTGTTCAGACGCGTCCTCTTCCCCGCGTAGCGCGGCTTGGCGCGCGCTGCGACGTGATTCATCTTCATCCCTCCTGACCGATATATCAATAAACCTGCTCTTTGTACAAAAATCCGAAGCCCAGCTCCCTGTCCGGACTTTGCAGCCGCCGAATGTTCTCCAGCGCTTCCTCGTCGAAGGAATAGCTTTCCGGATCGCGATGCCAGCGGTCCAGCGCTTCGCGATAGCTCCTCAGCACCGTTTCGTTGTATTCGTCGGATTTGAGCAGCGGTTCGATATAGAAGCTGTCGACCCCAGCCCGAATCAACTCGGGCAGCGCTTCGAGCAAGCAGATGTCGTCGGGGCTCATCACATGGGTGCCGTTCTCGTCCTCGTACACCGGGAACTTCTCGTCCGGACGCTCCGCTTCGACGAGGTACAGCCCTCTGTCCGGCCCTTTGCGAATGAGCGTCGCCTCCCGGCCGAGATGCTGCATGTAGCTCTCCAGCAAATTGCGATGGGAATGATAAATGTTCGTCATCCCGTGAACCTGAACTTGAACCTCCATCGCCGCCTTCGCTTTCAGGTCGACGATCTCCTCTTCGTTCAGCTCGCGGGCGATCACGGCCCGGGAAGCTCCCCGTCTTCCCCAATAGGAAGCAGAAGAAGAGTTTGTCCCCGTCATCTCGGCGTTCCAGAAGAGCGGCACATCGGGAGCGTGCTCGCGCGCGTTCAGCAGCACCGCGGGATCGCCGAAGACAATAGCGTCGACTTGGGCGGCCTTGACGGCGCGCAAATACGCGGGCAGCGCCTCAAGCTCATGATTGCGGAACAGCTTGTTCATGTTGACGTACAGTTTGGCGCCGAGCCGATGCGCGGCCTCTGCGGCCTGCTCCAACTGTTCCTGCGCGACGTCCGCCGGCTGACGCATGCCGAACCGGGCTTCGCCGATCAGAATCGCCGAAGCCCCGGCGCGAATATACCGCTCCATCTGGCCGATGGAGCCGGCGGGAATGAGCAATTCGGGACTAGCTGTCGTAATGGAACTGCGCCGCCGGGAAATCTTCGACCCGGCGAGCCGTCCCGGAACATCTCGAAGATGCTGCGGAACGGTTCGCCGGGTCGGCGCGCATTCGCGGGAATGCGGATGTTATTGTTCGACGTTCTTCTCGCTCAGCTT
>NZ_JBEPYQ010000129.1:0-16820 GCF_041641335.1 Cohnella sp.
ACAGGAAGGCGATGTTCTAAAGAGTCGGTTATCGTCCCCCGAATAGCGCTCAAACGGAGGGCGATGTTCTAAAGAATCGGTTATCGTCTCCCCAATGGCGCTCAAACGGAGGGCGATGTTCTAAAGAATCGGTTATCGTCTCCCGAATAGCGCTCAAACGGAAGGCGATGTTCTAAAGAATCGGTTATCGTCTCCCGAATAGCGCTCAAACGGAGGGCGATGTTCTAAAGAGTCGGTTATCGTCTGCCCGCCCCCAGCTGTCCGCTTCGTTCTTCCTCCGCTTCGTCTCCACATTTCGCCATGGCATAGGCGCCCATGTGCCAAAATTCACATTGTGTCAAAGCGGTGAACAAACTATTGCGAATTTTCAACGTTTCGTTGTCGCCTTTGTTAACTGTGAGGAAAGTCGCTGAGCTTTCTGATATGTTGAGGTCAGCGACGAAGAAATCGTCCGTTACAACGAAATGAAGCGGTAGCAGCAAGAGGATGGGGGAGATGGAAATGTTGAAAGGGCTGCGGAGGCTGACGGTCGCGCTGTCGCTCGCCGCGACGGCAGTCTTGCTCGGCGGGTGCGCCGATAAGGTGGTCGTGCTGAATCCGAAGGGCGAGATCGGACAGCACCAATTGGACCTGATTATTTTGTCTACGGCGCTCTGTCTGATCGTTATCGTGCCGGTGCTGATCTTGACGTTCTACTTGGCTTGGAAGTATCGTCACAAGCCGAACGGGAAGGCGAAATACGACCCAACCTGGGAACATAGCACGAAGCTGGAAGCGATCTGGTGGGGGATACCGATCATCATCATCGCCATCCTCGGTACGATTACCGTTAAATATACGCATATGCTGGAACCGTCCAGGCCGCTCGAGCACGAAGCGAAGCCGGTCGTGATCCAAGTAACTTCGCTCGATTGGAAATGGTTGTTCATGTATCCGGAGCAGGGCATCGCGTCGGTGAATTACCTCGAATTTCCCGAGAACGTGCCGGTCCGCTTCGAGCTCACCTCGGACGCGCCGATGAACTCTTTCTGGATTCCGCAGCTTGGCGGTCAGATCTATACGATGTCCGGAATGGCGATGAAGCTCCATCTGATCGCGGACGAACCGGGCTCGTACATGGGGATGGGCGCCAACTTCAGCGGCAGGGACTTCGGCAAGATGAATTTCACGGCGAAGGCGACTTCGCAGGAGGAGTTCGAGGCTTGGGTCGAGCAAGTGAAGCAATCGTCCCCTGAGCTGACGACGGACGGGTACGTTCAGTTGGCGAAGCCGGGCGTGTCGGATGTGCAAACCTTCTCTTCGATTCCGGAAGGCTTGTTCGAGAAGATCGTAACCAAGTACAGCAGCTCGCACAATCATGGATCGGACTCGGCCAAGAGTGACTGAACCGACAAGCTATGAAACAAGGGAAAGAAGGTGCCGACATGTGGGATAATATAAAGGAGTTCGCCTCCGAGTTTTTCGTCACGGGCGATCCGCTGATCTACGGCGCGGACGTCGCCATCGTGCTCACGATGATCGCGATCGTGACGGCTCTCACTTATTTCAAAAAATGGACGTGGCTGTGGAAGGAATGGCTGACGACCGTCGATCATAAGAGAATCGGGATCATGTACGTCATCGCGGCGCTGATCATGCTGTTCCGCGGAGGAGTCGACGCACTGCTGATGCGCACGCAGCTCGCGATGCCGGAGCTGGAATTCTTGAACGCGGAGCACTATAACGCGATCTTTACGACCCATGGGGTCATCATGATTCTGTTCATGGCGATGCCGCTCATGTTCGGGTTGTTCAACCTCGTCGTTCCGCTCCAGATCGGGGCGAGAGACGTGGCGTATCCGTTCCTGAACTCGCTGAGCTTCTGGCTGTTCTTCTTCGGAGCGATGCTGTTCAACCTGTCGTTCGTCATCGGCGGCTCGCCGGATGCGGGGTGGCTGGCTTACCCGCCGCTATCGGGAACGCAATTCAGTCCGGGCGTCGGCCAGGACTTCTATATATGGGGGATACAGATTTCCGGGATCGGAAGCTTGATGACCGGGATCAACTTCATTGTCACGATTCTGAAAATGCGGGCGCCGGGCATGAAGCTGATGAAAATGCCGATGTTCTCGTGGTCGGTGCTGTCCAGCTGCTTGACGATCATTCTCGCGTTCCCGATCTTGACGGTCACGCTGTTCCTGCTGTTCATCGACCGCTATCTCGGCGCGCACTTCTTCACGCTGGACGGCGGCGGCAACCCGATGATGTACATCAATCTGATCTGGATGTGGGGTCACCCCGAAGTGTACATCGTCGTTCTGCCGGCCTTCGGGATTTTCTCCGAGGTGGTCGCGACCTTTTCCAAGAAGAGGCTGTTCGGCTACAAATCGATGGTGTTCGCTCTCATGAGCATCAGCGTCGCTTCGTTCTTCACCTGGGCGCACCACTTCTTCACGATGGGCTCGGGCGCGAACGTCAACGCATTCTTCGCGGTCACGACGATGATCATTGCGATTCCGACCGGGGTCAAGGTGTTCAACTGGCTGTTCACGATGTATCGAGGGCGGCTGTCGTTCCCGACGCCGATGCTGTGGATGCTCGGTTTTATTCCGTGCTTCGTCGTCGGCGGGATGACCGGGGTGCTGCTCTCCGTCGCCCCGGCGGACTTCCAGTTCCACAACAGCTACTTCCTGATCGCCCACTTCCACCAGGTGCTGATCGGAGGCGTCGCGTTCGGATATTTCGCCGGCCTGTACTACTGGTGGCCGAAGGTGTTCGGCTTCAAGCTGAACGAGAAAATCGGCAAATGGGCATTCTGGTTCTGGAATATCGGCTTCTACGTCTGCTTCATGCCGCAGTACGTGCTCGGTCTGATGGGCATGACGCGCCGGGTCAGCAGCTACGGCTGGGACAGAGGCTGGTACGAGCTGAACCTGACGTCGACGATCGGCGGATTCCTGATGGGCATCGGCTTCCTGTTCCAGGTGTGGCAGATCCTGCACAGCATCAAGTTTATGGAGAAAGATACGACGGGCGATCCGTGGGACGGACGGACGCTCGAGTGGACCATCCCGTCGCCGGCTCCGGCGTACAACTTCGCCACGCTGCCGACGGTGCAGGAGAAAGACGACTTCTGGGAAGAGAAGCAGCGCATCGCCGCCGGAGGGGCTCCGCGGCCGAAGCCGCCGCTTGAACCGATCCATATGCCGAGAAACTCGGGAATCCCGATCATCATGTCGTTCTTCTTCTTCGTCGCCGGTTTCGGATTCGTCTGGGATTGGCTGTGGATGATCATTCCGGGGCTTGCCGGCGTGGCGGTATGCATGCTCGTTCACTCTTTTAACTACAATACGGATTATTATATCCCGGTTGAGGAAATCAAACGCACGGAAGCTGCGGCGGGGAGGGCTGTGTAATGGCCAAGTCGGGTAACCATATCGTCTCTGCTCCGTCGCACGGCGGCGGGCATGCCCACGAGGGGCATCACGACCTGGAAGGCATGCGCTTGATGGGATTCTGGATCTTCCTGATCACGGACTGCATTCTGTTCGGCACGCTGTTCGCGACTTACGTCGTGCTCAGCGGCAATACGGCGGGAGGACCTACCGGAGCCGAATTGTTCGAGATGCCGGGGGTGATCGCCGAGACGTTCATTCTGCTTACGAGCAGCTTCACGAGCGGGCTTGCGGTGCTGGCGATGAATCGGGGAGATCGCAAAGGGCTGATCTCCTGGCTCGCGGTCACGGTCGTGCTCGGCGCAGCGTTCATTACGCTGGAAGTGACGGAGTTCGTCACTCTAGTCCACGAAGGCGCGAAAATTTCGACGAGCGCCCACTGGTCCGGCTTCTATACGCTGGTCGGCACGCACGGACTGCACGTCTCGCTCGGACTTGTCTGGATGATCGCGATCATGATTCAGCTCGGGCGTCACGGTATCAACTCCGTTACGCGCCGCAAGGTCAACGTCATCAGCTTGTATTGGCACTTTCTCGACGTCGTCTGGATTTTCGTCTTCACGATCGTCTATCTGCTGGAGGTGATGTAAGATGGCGCAGCATACGAATCACGGCGCGCACGCTCATGGAGCGCATGACGATCATGGGGCCCACGAGTCTCACGGCTCGCTCAAGTCTTACGTCATCGGCTTCGTCCTGTCGATTGTTCTGACGATCATTCCCCTCGTCATCGTGCTGAACGGCTTGATGGAGAAGACGGCGGCGACGATCGTGCTTCTCGGCTCGGCGGTGCTGCAGTTCGTGGTGCAGCTGGTCTACTTCATGCATTTGAAGGAAGAGGGCAAGCCTCGCTGGAACTTGATGGTGCTCATCCTCGGTCTGATCATCGTGCTCACGATCGTGGCGGGCTCGATCTGGATCATGACTTACAATAAAGTGGCTTAGAAATAAGGAAAAAGGGACTTGCTGCGCGAGGAAGTGCGGCGAGTCCCTTTTTGTGGTATGGAGATTATGAGGTGCAGCGGGCGTACCGGTAATCGTTGGGACGGTCCGTGCGGGCGATGATGGTTAGTCGTCCGCCCGTCTTGGTCAGCGTGTAGCGGATCGTTTTGTTACCGGCGCCTCCGCCGGACAGAACCGCGCTGACGCGGATGCGGGACGCGTGCTGGCCGAGAATCTTCAGGCTTTCCACCTTGCGCGGGACCGGTTCGGGGGTATCGGAGAGCACGTACCTTCTCCCTTGGTAGTTGATCGGATCGAGGTTGCACAGCATGAAGCGGCTGAGCTGCTTGCTCCAGCAGCGGCCGAAGTAGTCCTCGATTTTCTGACGGGAGCTGAACCGGTCGGGCAGGCGTCTGTATTCGTCTCCGTTGAACTTGAACGATTGTCCGTCGGAAGCGGAGCTCCGGACGGCGAACCATTGCTCCTCGGCTTCGTTGATGAACGCGGTAAGCTGGCTGACGGTATAGGCGACAGCGGCATTCGGCATATCGGCATCCCCCTCCATGACAGCGTATGAGGCTGGCGGAGCTAGCGCGAGGGTGGTTGTCCGGAGGGTAAATGACGATTATTCGGATTAGCGGCGCGAAGGGCGGTTACGGCGCCGGTAAAATCCGACCTCGGGAAGTCGGTAAAGCCGATTGGGGCGGCTCTTGGACCAAGATGTATAGTCAATGATCGCCCTGTTATCTTGACGATCGACGAAAGGCTGCGTGAAGTGTTCCTTCAATTGAACGAAATATGAGGCGGAAACGGCGGAGCGTGCGAGGTTGCGGAGAGGAAGGCGGATGGTCCGCTCCCATCGTTGAAAGGAACTGGGGGGGGCGGGATAGTTTTGGGCGGAGAATCCGCGCTAATTTTGTCGAATGGGGAAGATAAGCAGAAATAGAGCGGGAAATCCGCTTTAATTTCTCTAAAACAGGATAATCGTGGATATAGAGCGAGAAATCCGCTTTAAATTGCCCGAGAAAGGTGCGGCAGCGAATTTAAAGAGGATTTTCCGCTTAAAATCTACAGGGCGTGTATGCTTACTCGACACGTCGGGGTCGTAGTCCATGATGAGTTTTTTCAGCTTGCGACTGATGGCGTGTCCTTGCTGGATCGTATAGTCGTGGGGAATGCCCACTTCGAACGCCGACGATAATGTAGTGCCCGTGCTCGCGGGCCCGCCCCCGCTCGATTCGCTTCACGTGATCGTCCGTTCTCAGCAGCGCTGCGTATTTCACCAGCTTCTCAGGGCTTTCGTTGTGTTCCCTCAGATTGTCTACGGATTCGCGCCACCTCTCGACTGCGAGCTTGAGAACGAGCAGAGAACCGACGATGTTCGCGCGCCTCTCCCGGCGCGAGTTTATGGCGCCAAAGGCGCCGTGCGTCAGAGCGCAGCAGGATGGCGCCGGCGATCGGGTCTCCGTATGCGGACCATCCCCAAGGAAATCTCTCCCCAGCAGCCCCGGTGCGATGCCGACGACTGCAACGAGCGAGGCGTAGACGTCGGCAAGATGGTCGAAGGCGGTGGCGAGTACGCTCATTCTGTTCTTCTCCTACACATAAATTACTTATAAAGTAATAGGTATGTTAACTATAAATAAATATTCAGCCTTATATGTAACTATTATTGACATAAATATGCCGGAGGAATATGATTACTGTAAAAACCCGATGGGGAGAAGGAGCCGCTGAGCATGGGGATAACGAACAAAACGCCGGTACCTTCGCTCTCTTCCCTGTACTACAACGAGATGTACGACGGATCGCAAGTTCGTCCGCACTACGGCAAGGTTCACGAGTCGATCTCGCGAATGACGCCCCAGGAACGCGTTGCCAGGCAGACGAAGATGAACGGAAGGCTGCTCGAGGAAGGCATTACGTTTACGCTGTCGGGAGCGGGACAGCCGGAGGCGCTGGAGCGGACGATTCCTTTCGATCTGATCCCCCGAATTATTCCGATGGAGGAATGGGAGACGATCGAACAGGGGACGAAGCAGCGGGTGAGGGCGCTGAACGCTTTCCTCGCGGATATCTATCATGAACAATGCATTCTGAAAGACGGGCTCGTGCCGCGCCGGATGGTGATGGGCAATCGCTACTTCCGTACGGAGATGATGCGTCTCGCGGCGCCCGGAGGAACATACGTGACGGCCTCGGGCATCGATCTGATCCGCGACGAGAAGGGCGCTTATTACGTTCTGGAGGACAATCTCCGTTCCCCGTCCGGCTTCTCCTACGTGTTCAAGAGCCGCTCGATCCTGACGCATGATTTTCCCGAGTTGATGTTCTCCCATCCCGTACGCGGCATTGATCGTTTCCTGCAGGAATTCAGGTCTTCCTTGCGCAATCTCTCTCCTGTCGACAAAGCCGAGCCCGTCGTCGCCCTGCTGACCCCGGGAAGCTACAATTCCGCGTATTTCGAACACGTCTTCCTGGCGCAGCAGATGGGAATCGAACTGGTCGAAGGCCGGGACCTCGTCTGCAAGGATCATAAAATCTATATTCGCAGCCTGTCGGGGCTGAAGCAGGTCGATGTGCTGTACCGGCGCATCGACGACGACTATCTCGATCCGCTGGCGTTTCGCCCGGATTCCGTGCTGGGCGTGGCCGGGCTGATGAACGCTTACCGCTACGGCAACATTACGATCGCCAACGCTCCCGGGACGGGCGTTGCGGACGACAAGGCCATCTATACGTTCGTGCCGGAGATGATCCGCTACTATTTGAACGAGCGTCCCATTCTGAGCAACGTGCCGACTTATCTGATGAGCCGTCCGGACGAGAGGGAGCATGTGCTGGGCCGTCTGGAGGAAATGGTCGTCAAGGAAACTTCGCTGTCGGGCGGATACGGCATGTTGGTCGGTCCTGCCTCAACGGAGCGGGAGCGGGAGCTGTTCGCCGCGAAAATCCGGGAAAATCCCGACAATTACATCGCCCAGCCGACGATCAAGCTGTCTACCTCGCCGATCAATCTGGACGGGCGCATCGCGCATCGGCATATCGATCTGCGGGTGTTCGCCGTCGCGGACGGGGCGAGCGTCCGCGTGCTGCCGGGAGGGCTGACGAGGGTGGCGATGCAAGAAGGCTCGCTCGTCGTCAATTCGTCCCAGGGCGGAGGCGTCAAGGATACTTGGGTGCTGTCTCGATAATTCGTCCATAAGGAGAGGGTCTCTATGTTGGATCGGATCGCGGAATGCCTGTTCTGGATCGGGCGCTACACCGAACGGGCGGAAAATCACGCCAGGCTGCTCGACGTCTACTATCACTTGCGCGAGGAGGACGGCGAAGAGGCCGAGGCGACGTGGAAAAGAATCGCGGAAGCGATTGGAGATTGCGCGCTGTACGAAGAGCGGTACGACGCGTACCGGGAGAATGACGTGCTGTTCTTCCTGACGCTCGATTGGACGCAGCCGAATTCGATTCTGTCCTGCGTGACGCAGGCGCGCAACAATCTGAAGAAGATCCGGGAGCAGCTGCCTGCCGAGCTGTGGAACCTGTTGAACGGTTTCTACTTGTGGTTGAAGAACATGCGCGTGGAGGAGATCGTGCAGATGTCGCCTCACGGTTTCTTTCAGGGATTGAAGGAGCGGCTGGCCGCGTTCCAAGGGACGGCCGTGTCCATCGCGCTGAGAGACGAATCGTGGCATATGCTTGAAAGCGGGCGCTATCTGGAGCGGTCGGAGAACGTCGTGCGGCTTCTTCAATCCGTCGGCAGAATCGCGCCGGAGCAGCGGAAGGGAGCTTTCGCCTATACGGTCGCGCTGCTCAAGTCGGTCGGAGGCTACGAAGCGTTCCGCCGTCTGGGTCAAGACGATCTTACGCTGGAGGGGGTATCGAGATTCCTCGTGCTTCAGGAGGCTTTTCCGCGTTCGGCGCATTTCTCGCTGGCCGCGTTCGAGCGTCATCTGAAGGACATGAGGCGGGAATCCGACAAATCGGGCTCGGCTCTTGAGCGGACTATCCGGCTTGCGGGCAAGGCGCGGTCGGAGCTCGGCTGGCTCGACCGCGACGACATTACGCTCGATACGCTGAATTCCGTGCTGCAGCAGCTGCTGGCGACGAATCGCCAGTTGGGCGAGGCGGTTGCGGGCACCTTTTTTTCCCCTGGACGGGAGGTTACGGCATGAGACTCGAAATTTGCCACGTCACGAAATACCGCTACGATTCGCCGGTGACGGACAGTGTCAATGAAATTCGCCTGACTCCCCGGACCGACGAGCGGCAGGCGTGCTATCAGCACCGGCTTGTGGTCGAGCCTAACGTTCAGCTGCAGTCTTATGAGGATTTCTTCGGGAATCGGGTTCATTCGTTTACGGCCAACGCGCCGCATTCGGAGCTGGTCATCACGGCCCATTCGACGGTGGTAACGCGGGACCGGGACGTACTGTGGAAGGCCGCCTGGGGGCCGGAGGAATCGTGGCATCGGGTGAGAAGTCTAGAGTTCGTCGACGCGAACGCGGAATATTTGCTTCCCACGGAGTACGCGTCTTTCCATTCTTCGGTGGAGGCGTATGCCGCCAGGATCGGGGGAGAAGAGGAGGGCGTCTTCGGCTTCGTGCGGCGCGCGGCGAACGCGATCTTCGGAGATTTTCAGTACAAGCCGCTGTCGACCGGGGTGCATACGAAGGCGGAGGAGTTGATTGAGATCGGCTCCGGCGTATGCCAGGATTTCGCGCATTTGCTGATCGCGGTGTGCCGTCTGAAAGGGGTGCCGGCGCGTTATGTGAGCGGGTACCATTTCGTCGGGGATTTGCAGGGGCGGGACGCGGATTTCGAACAGGCTTCGCATGCCTGGGTCGAGGCGTATGTGCCCGGAGTCGGCTGGCAGGGCATCGATCCGACGAACGACAATCTGGTCGATTGGCGCTACGTCAAGCTCGGGCATGGACGCGATTACCCCGACATCGTCCCGGTCAAAGGGATCTATCGAGGCACGTCCGGCCAGTCGCTGCATGTCACGGTGGACGTTCAGCTGGCGGAGACGGGGTAAGCGGAGAGGTGCGAGCGGTTGACGGTGTGGTGGGGCCGTAAGTGAAGGGAGTGGGCTTGGAGCGGGCGGTAATGGACGTCGTCCTTCCCGCTGGCAAGCCAATCGCCGTAAAGCGATCCTTTCAGCCTGATCACAGAGCAAGCCCGTTCAACCGGAGACGGGGCGGTTAGCCCCGCCGTCCGGTTGAACGGGCTTGCGTGAACCGGCTTACGGTTCCGGAATGTACTTTTCGGTGCCGTCCTGCTGCTTCTCGTAGGAATGGTCCATGGATGCTTCCTGTATATAGCCGTATGCCCAGTGGGCTTGCGTGACGTCCGGCCATTGCTGCGGCGCTCCGATCAGCGGCCCGCGGCCCAGCAGCCTGCCTATCATCGTGACCGCCTCGGCGCGGGTCAGCTTCGAATTCGGGCGGAACGTGCCGTCTTCATACCCGTATACGATACCTGCCGCATTCGCTTGCTCGATGACGGCTTGCGCCCAGCTTCCTTCGGTATCGGTAAATCCCGCGCTTGCGCCCGTTGCACCGGGCAGCAGCGGGGCGATCGCGCTCGCCATCTCCGCCCGCGTGATCGGTGCGTCCGGCTTGAAGCTGCCGTCGGGATATCCGATCATGAGGCTCATGCCGGAGGCGCGGTCGATGTACTTCTTGGCCCAATGTCCATCCCCGACGTCCGGGAAATCTCCAGGCGCCGCATTCTCATCCCGGTCGAACACCCTGACCAGCATCGCAGCGAGCTCCGCGCGGGTTACGTTCCGGTCCGGAGAGAACGTTCCGTCGGCATAACCGAACAGAAACGCTTGATGCTCCGGATTTATCCAACGGACGACGGTAAACGTGCCCGTCTTGCCGGCGGAGACGGGAAAGCGGATCCCCAGCCGATCTTCGCCGTCAAAGGGAACGATGCTTCCTCTCGCCAGCTCCTTCGTACCGTCGTCATACAACGCGAAGACCGCGACTTTCTTCAGCTGTTTGTCGCTGAGCGGCGTGCCGGTCAGCGGCAGAATCGCCTCGTATCCGCCGCCGGTCGCGTTCGATCCGATCGTCATCGGACGGCCGACGGTTTCCACCGTGCCGCCTCTCGCGGCTTCGCGTACGAGCGGATCCGTTGTTGCCAGCCTTTCGATCGATGCGAGGTTCTCATCCCGGGTCGGTTCGATGCGGAAACGAAGTCCGTCCGTGCCCTCTTTGAACGTTGTATCCGGAATGACGACACGCGCCCGCGTCGCGGAGATCTCCAACCGGATCTTGCTTTCGGACAGCAGATCGGCCGAAGCCTTCGGGAACGTCACGACCAGCTCGACGTCCCCGTTATCTTCGTCCGGTATGAGCATCTTCGCCAAATCGGAACCGAGCGCCTTGAGCTTGTCGATCGCTCGGGCCGCCTGCTCTTTCGTCAGTTCGACCGTCGCGTGCCGGCGTCCGTCGCTGGCGGACGAACGGACGATATAGGCATTCGATACGAGGGACCCGCCGTTGCCGTCAACGACTTGAATCGTGGACCGTCCGGAGTCGGAATCGGAGCCCGGCGTCGACGGAGACGATGAATTCGGAGCGCGCGGCGTCGCGCTCGCCTCGTTCGAAAATCCGCTGACTCCTACAGCGTTGTGCGCCTTCACCGCGAAATAATAAGTCGTACCGTTGGCAAGACCCGTCGCCGTGTAGGTCGCTCCCGTCACCGTAGTCAACGGCAAGGGGTCGTACGCACCGGATGCAGTGCCGATATAAAGGCTGTAATAGACGGCTGACGTGACGCTGTCCCAGGCCAAGGAGGCTTGGCCGTTTCCGGGAGAAGCCCTGAGATTGGCGGGAGCATGGGGAGGATTCAGACTCCACATGGCGTAGACGGTCACATCTCCGCTCACGACGGTCGTCTCGTCGAAGCCGGTTCCGCTGCCATTCGGCTGCGTATTCCAACCCGCGAACGCATAGCCGGTACGGGTCGGCGGCGCGGGGAGGGCCGCCACCGTCTCGCCGTCCGTCACGCTTAAGGTCGGGGGAGTCGCCTCCGTATCCCCGCCATTCTTATCGAACGCGACCGTGTGGGTAACCGCTTCAAGCTTTTTGATCTTGTGGTTGCCGCGGTCCGCCACAAACAGGTTCCCGTTATGATCGAGATCGATCCCGAGAGGGACGCGCAATTGCGCCGTCTTTGCCGGCCCGCCGTCACCGGAATCGCCGAAAGTGCCGGTCCCGGCAATCGTCGTAATGATGCCGGTCGGACTAATTTTCCGTATGACATGATTGCTGTTCTCCACCACGTACAGCGTTCCGTCGTCGTCTACGGTGAGTCCGATCGGGCTATCCATACGGGCCGCCGTCGCCGGACCTCCGTCGCCGGAATAGCCGGCAACTCCCGTCCCGGCCACCGTACTGATGTTCCCGGACGTATCTACTTTCCGCACTCGATTGTTATTGCGGTCCGCGATGTACAGATTCCCGCTATCGTCAAAGTCAATGGAATACGGAGTATTCAACTGCGCCGAAGTCGCCGGTCCGCCGTCGCCCGAGAAACCGGAAGCTCCCGTCCCGACTACCGTGGTGATGATGCCTGTCGTTTGATCCACTTTCCGAATGGTATGATTAAAAATTTCCGCGATATATAAATTGCCGGCGCTGTCCACGGCAACATCGACCGGATTGTTCAGCAGGGCCGCAGTCGCCGGTCCGCCGTCGCCGGCATAGCCCTGACCGCCCGTGCTCGAGCCGGCCACCGTGGTGATGATGCCGTTCGTATCCACCTTGCGTACGCGCTCGTAGCCGATTTCCGTTATGTACATATTCCCTGCGCTATCGAAGGTCACGCCCCCAGGGTATCGCAATGTAGCCGAAGTCGCCGGTCCGCCGTCCCCCGAAGGGATGCTCCAGTTCGCCTCGACCCCGGGCCTTCCGGCTGCCGTCGTGATGATGCCGGACGTATCCACCTTCCGGATCACATGATTATACGAATCCGCAAAATACAGATTTCCGGCTGCGTCTACGGCAACATGGTACACGATGTTGATTTGGGCCGAAGCTGCCAGCCCTCCGTCTCCGGAGAAGCCCGGTGCGCCTGTCCCGGCGATCGTGTCGATCGTATAGTTCTCCGCCGCATAAGCTCGGCTCCCCCAGTCGGCCGGCAGCAGGAGGGCCATGCCGTTCATCAACAGGATTGCCAACGCGATATGGAGCAGCTTGGCTGCTCGTCCCTTCCGTGATTGCACATTGGCTCTGCTCATCATTTTCCTCCAACAGTCGATTTATGATTAAACGCACATTTTTTATTATTATGCTGGGCAAACAAGGCTTCAATGAGCAAAAATGGCAGATGTGTCGGTTAACGAACATATCAGATCAATGTGTCGGGTAAAATTTTGAAATAAGTCGGGGGATTCGGATGCGCGGGCACACGGCCGATCTGCATAGGCATTACGACTTGGGCCGGAATCAACCGCGACACGTTCTGCGCTCGCGATCAGGACAATCCATGTTTCTGTAGAGAGAGGCGAAATGGCGGTTTAATGTTCGGGAAAATAATGAATTTCGGATGGATGTTTGTCCGAAAGTTGCGAATGGATGATTCATTCACGAATAATTGGGCGCAAAACAACTTGACGTGTACGGATTTATCGGTTAAGCTACGTAATGGAAAAAGAACAAAGCATGTGATGTTCATCCATTCGTATATCCTCGGCGATATGGGCCGGGGGTCTCTACCAGGAGCCTTAAATTCCTGACTACGAAGGATGTGGGATACCCACACCCTTCGGCGGTCGGGATTTTTTTATGCTGCGTTCGGACGGCTGGAAGGGAAAAACCGGGAGGAGAAGTTTACGAATGAGTTATGACGTCATTGTGGTGGGCGCCGGTCCGGCGGGAATTTTCGCATGTTACGAGTTGACGAGAAACGCTCCGCACCTGAAGGTGCTTCTGGTGGACAAAGGACATGAAATCAAGCGTCGCCACTGTCCGATACTTGAAAATAAAATCGAGCTATGTCCTCCGCCCGCGGGGAAAAAGGAATACGCGGGCTGCCTGCCCGCCTGTTCGATTACGGCCGGGTTCGGGGGAGCGGGCGCATACAGCGACGGCAAGTTCAACATTACGACGGAGTTCGGAGGTTGGCTGACCGACTATTTGCCCCATTCGCGGGTGCTGGATCTGATTCGCTACGTAGATGAGATCAATCTGGAGCATGGCGCGGCGACGAACGTGACCGACCCGACGACGGAAACCGTCCGGGATATCGAGCGCAGAGGGTATGCTGCCGGTCTTAAGCTGCTGCGGGCGCAAGTTCGCCACCTGGGAACGGAGCAGAACCTGGAGATTCTGAAATCGATCTACGACTATTTGGACAGCCGGATCGAGATGCGGTTCAAGACGGAGGTCGCCGATCTTCTGACGGTGAAGGAGGACGGCAAGCACCGGGCTCGGGGCATCGTGCTGAAGAACGGGGAAGAGATCGAAGCGGGAACGGTCGTTATCGCTCCGGGAAGGGACGGCTCCGGCTGGCTGGCCGACGTGCTGAAGAAACGGCGGCTGGCGATGGTGAACAACCAGGTGGACGTAGGAGTGCGAGTGGAGACGTCGGACGTGGTCATGAGGGAAATCAACGAGCATCTGTACGAGGGCAAATTCGTGTTCAATACGTCCGTGGGCACGCGGGTGCGGACGTTCTGCAGCAATCCCTCGGGACACGTCGTCGTGGAAAACCACAGCGGCGTCATGGCGGCGAACGGTCACGCGTTCAAGGACCCGGCGCTCGGCTCGGCGAATACGAACTTCGCGCTGCTCGTCTCGCATAAGTTCACCGAGCCGTTCGATAAGCCGAACGAGTACGCGCGGGAAATTTGCAAACGCGCCAACGATTTGTCGAGCGGCGGGGTCATCGTGCAGAAGTTCGGAGACATTATGCGCGGACGGCGGTCGACGGGGAGCCGGATCAAGGAGGGCTTCATCGAGCCGACTTTGCACGAAGCGGTGCCGGGAGACTTGGGCCTCGTGCTTCCGTACAACACGATGAAGTCTCTGATCGAGATGGTGGAAGCGCTGGATAAGGTGACGCCGGGCATCGCCTCGGAACATACGTTGTTCTACGGGGTGGAGGCCAAGTTCTACTCGGCACGCCCGAAGTTGAGCGAGACGCTCGAGACGGAGATCGCCGGCCTCTACTGCGGCGGCGACGGCGCAGGCGTGACGCGCGGCCTGGCTCAAGCCGGGGCGGCCGGCGTCTGGATCGCTCGGGCGATTTCGGAGCGGTTGGCGGGGTAGGCGCTAGCCGGGCGTGGCCAAGAAATGGCCTTGGCGCGGGCGGTGTGTCGGAGTTAAGACTGCGCCCTAGGCTACAGAGACCAGTATGTCAAAGCCGACAGAAGCACGGAGGCGATGAGCATGGCCGCAAGCGGACGGAGGGCGCGGCTGCGAAGATCGCGCAGGCTGACGTTCAGGCCCAGGCCGGCCATCGCCATACCGAGTAGCAGGGTGGTCGCATACGACAGTTCGTGCAGCCGAGGCTTGGGATCGGGGAGCAGAGCCGGCAACGCGTAGCTGCCGAACAGGCTGGCAGCGATGAAGCCGACGAGGAACCAGGGAAACTTGAAGCCGCCCCCGGCCGCCCGGTTCCGATCACAGGTCTTATCGCCGGACATAGCAGAGGCCTGATAGCCGGCCTCGTTGCCCGCCTGTCCATCCTCCTCGGCCTTCCAGTCCTGCTCGCTGTCCCAGCCGCCAGTCCGATCGCCGCCCCGAAGGCTGCGAAGCTTGGCCGCTCCCGCAATGGCGAGGCACACTGGCACGAGCAGGGCGACGCGGCACAGCTTGGCGAGCAGGCCGTCGGCCAAGGCGTCCGGTCCGCCGGGAGCGGCGGCCATGGCGACGTGCGCGATTTCGTGGAGCGTCAGGCCCGACCAGATGCCATAGCTTTCCGGAGAGAGCGGCAGCCAAGGCAGCATGAGCGTATAGGCCGTCGCGAATACGGTACCGATCACGGCAATCAGCCCGGCGCTGATTGCCGTGTCTTCGTCTTTGGAGCGGAGCAGCGGAGCTGCGGCCGCGATGGCAGCCGCGCCGCAGATGGCGGTTCCGATCGCCAGCAAGGCAATCCATTTGCGGTCGGCGCGGAGCAGGCGGCCGATCGCGAATACGGCGACGAGCGAGAAAGCGACTGACGCGCCGCTTCTCAGCAGAAGCGGCAAGCCCTGCCGCAGCAGTTCGACGATGTCGAGCTTGAGGCCGAACAGGACGATGGCGGCGCGAAGCAGCGTTCCGGAGGAGAAGCGGACTCCCGCGCCCAGGGCGTGCGGATAGCCGAAACGATGGCGGTAAGCGGCCGCCAGCAGCAGCGCGCAAGCAAGCGGGCCGAGCTTGGACGGGCCGGGAATGAGGGAGACGGCCCATCCGGCCAGCGCAAGCGACAGCGTAAGCAAGATGCCGGTCAGACGCGGATGATTCGACGAACAGGCAGTGACGGGGCGAATTGGGTTAGCGAGCATGAGGGCTGAGACCTCCGTTATCGGTTCTGTTGCTTTCAGCATACTCACGAATTTATAATAAGGAAAATTAATTATATTTATTTTATTATAAGTAAATACTTATGAATTGAGGTGGTAACAAACATGGAGCAATCCCTGTCGGTGTTCGTCGAAGTCGCCGAGACGCGGAATTTCTCCCGCGCGGCAGAGCGCCTGCACATGACTCAACCGGCGGTGAGTCAGCACATCCGGACGCTGGAGGAGCGGCTGAACGCTCAATTGCTCGTTCGCAGCAACAAGTCGGTCGCGTTGACGAAAGCCGGAGAAATCGTCCTTCATCATGCCAGGGAAATCGGAGAGTTGCACCGTCGGATGAACGAAATGGTCGGCGAGCTGATCGGCCATGCCGGAGGGCCGTTATCGATAGGGGCGAGCTACACGTTCGGAGAATACGTGCTTCCGCGCACGCTGGCGAAGCTGCACGAGAATTACCCGGATATTCGGCCAAGCGTCATGATCGGCAATACGGCGGACATCGCGGAAAAGGTGCGGACTCGCGCATTGGACGTCGGAATCGTAGAGGGAGAAGAGATTGGATCGGGGCTCAATGCGGAGAGGTTGGCGGAGGACGAGATGTTCGTCGCGGCGGCCGCGAGCCACCCGCTGGCGAATCTTCCCCGGGTCGAGCCGGCGCTGCTGGAGCGGGAAACCTGGCTCGTCCGCGAAAGAGGCTCGGGAACCCGGGCGGCCGCGGACAACCTGTTCGCTGCGCTGGGTATCCAGCCCGTCCGGCTGATGGAGCTCGGCAGCACGCAATCGATCAAGGAGACGGTAGAAGCCGGGCTCGGCATCTCTCTGCTGTCGCGCTGGGCGCTGCGCAAAGAGCTCGGGCTCGGCTCCTTGAAGCCGCTCCGCGCCGAAGGGCTTCCCTTCAGGCGGAGCTTCCATATTCTGTCCCGTCG
>NZ_JBEPYQ010000130.1:0-16718 GCF_041641335.1 Cohnella sp.
TTATAAGAATATTCAACGTAATGAACCTTTATTTTCGAGATATCAATATTTAGTTCTGTTGGAGCAACCCCCGTTACCAAGTTAATATTCAGAACTCCGTGATCGTCAAGATACGCCCCTGCGAACCTATCGGGATGATTTTTTCTTAGTTCTTCAACAAATTTAAGATTATCCGCCTCTGGTTGAATACCTTGTTCAAATTTGTCCTGCGACAAATTATCACCACCTGATTTTTGTTTAGGTTGGTTTTGAACAAACCATAACACCACGATAAAGATAAGAATGAGAATAATTGTGAAGCTTAACTTGTTAATCTTCAACGTCGTCCCCCCATTTGTAAAGGTATGCAATTAGCTGAGTTGATTTACTTTGAATGATGGATAACAGATGAACAAACCGACCGTTAAGGAAAATTTAACGGTCGGTAGCAACATAGGCACTTACAAATTGGAGAGATTTAAGGTAGTGAATATTTTATCAACACGTGTAAAATACGACGAGGAAGTACCAGGGACCCAAGCGCCTCCTACCAATATGCTAGCAGATTGAACACCCGTAATGGCATAATCTGCACTTGCACTTCCTATATACCGGTAATATGCTACGCCAGCACCGCTATCGCCGTGGACAGCTTTATAATTGGCTCGAACACCGTTGGTAATTGTGACCGTTGATCCATTCGGCTTTTGCGCGTCGTATGTTACATTTACAGCCTGAATGGTTCCTGTTTGTTTACCCGATACAGCGCCGTAAGCATATATTGTCTTACCTACAATCAAGTTTGACGTATCCGTTAGTGCATAATTATAGGTGTCTCCATTTGTAAACTTTTTGGAACCAAAATAATCAGTTTCCCAGACCCACCAGCCTTTATACGCCTTGAAGAAGGCTGCATCGACGGCAGCACCGAAGTAAGTTGAGCTTTGATGAGCTACAGTATTGCTGCCAATTTTTGCAGCAGTTCCATTCGAAAAGACCCCGTGTCCTGCGGTTACAAATCCATCATTTCCGCTTGCATCCTTTGCACCAAAGCCAACTGTAAGCCCCAGGTCTAACGCCGAACCATTGAGAATATCAGCGGTAAAGACCAATTCCCCTACAGCCTTATGAAAGTCAGCAATTTCCGGATCGATATATTTGCTGATGGCTTGAATCTTTTGATCATCCAGCTCTTTCACATGAATAGAGAGCTTGTTTTGTATTTCATCAATACCGACTTGTGAGATATTCAATTCTGACAGCTTGTCTTGCAAGGCGAGCAGTCCCTTTTCAAGCTCTGCATAGGTGTATTTTACCTGATGATACTTTACATCTTCGGCTGCGGTCAGAGTTTTGAGTTTTGCAACATCCCCAACAACGTTTACATTTAAAATACCTTCATCGTCAATGTAAACGCCGGCATACGAATCATTGGCGCTCTTGTTAAGCTCCAGTGCTTTTTGCAGTTGGATATTGTTTTCAATCGCCTTTTGTTCCAATCGTTCTCGGGCCACTAACTCTGCGCTTGGACTCCGGTCCTCAGCAGCCGAAGTAATTCCGATTACTGTACTGACAACAAGCAGAGTGGATAGAATGGAAAGAATAAATCGCTTCATTATCTTACCTCCAAGTCTTTAATGGGTGATAATAATCAACTGTTCTGCCGACTACTGATAGTACAATAAAGTATCTGCCGTAAAAGCCCCCCCCCTTGATTGAAAAGGATTTGTGCTACTCCCGAGTATAGTTTCTTGGTGTCTACCTTTAATAACGTAATAAACATCTAAAATCTGACAGCATATCCTATATTTTTTTTGAAAAGTATCTTTGAGGAGGATTCGGGCGGAGGTGGAGAGATAATGTTATAAGTTCAGACGTAGCCAAAACCGCAATTGTTACAAGATCTAACGATTGTTATCTGATCAATGGAGAATTGGGAATCTTAAAATTGTCCTCAAGCTCTTTCGTTTTGTTCACATGAGACGGATTAACGACAACAACGACTTCAATGCCTTGCTTTTGCAAGAATGCTGCGAGAGGGAACCCGTAGTGTCCGGTAGGCTCGATGCCAAACACGATTTCGTCTTGCTGTGTGCTTGCTTGAGTTCCTTTATCCACGTCGATCGCTTCGTCAACCCTTCTGCACCATTGTGGAAGACACAGTCTTTGCCAAGCTCGATCCCGCGAAAATCTACCGCACGAGCGACATGAACCTTCTTGGAAATATCTGCACCAACTACCCATGTTGATTCGGAAATTCGTGTAATCCGTTTCTGTTTCTGCTTCAGCTTATACTTCATGTAGAGTATCCCCCTTCAATTAGGGCAGTGAATGGCCACCATTCCGAGACCCAGCATACAAAAGGCGCTTTTTATTTTCAAAGGGCAAATTACTTCATTAACAGGAGTGGTCTTTCTGATATGTCACAAAAAAAAACGCCAAGGCTCCCCTCAGCGTTTACTCCGCAATCTTTTTAACCGATCTTCCCCTGCCATCTCCCTCCTCAAGTCCCTTCCGTCCGAGCTTCCTTCTTCTTAGCCCGCTCCAGGTCTTCGGCCAGTTCGTCCTTGATGCTCGTATCCGACAGCTTGACGCCGAACCGGTAAGCGGATCGGACGATCAGATGACCGGTCACGGGCGCCGTCAGGAAGACGAACACGATGCCCAGCAGCAGCCGGACGCTGAAATAATCGTCGACGAACAGGAAATGAATGAACGTTCCGAGCAAAATAAACAAAATGCCGAGCGTCACGCTTTTCGTCACGGCATGCGAGCGGTTGTAGACGTCGGGAAGCCGGATAAAGCCGAGCGAGCTGAGCAAGTTCATCAACGTCCCGATAGTGACCATGACCAGCACGACCGCTTCAATGATTTCTTTTGCGCTCAATGACGACGCCCCTTTCCAAAAACTTGCACAACGCGACAGTGCTTAGAAAAGCCAAAATCCCGATCAGCAAGATCGTTTCCAAATAAGCGTGCGAATTCAGCAGCATCGACAATACCGCTACGATCCCGATGACGTTGTAGCCTATCGAATCGAGCGCCAAAATGCGATCGGACAAGGACGGCCCCTTAATGACGCGATAAAGGGCGATGACGATGGACACCGTCAGCAGAAACATCGACAACTTGAGCATCGTATCGAACATTAGCGCATCACCTCGATAATAACATCCTCTAGCTTGTTTTTCGTTTTGATGACCGACGGCTTGTTCCGCTTCAAATCCATCGCGTGGACGTACAGGACGCCTTCCTCCGGAGCGATCTCCATGACGACGGAACCCGGCGTCAGCGTCAGCAGGTTGACGAGCATCGCGAGCTCCCACTCCGTCTTCAGCTTCGTCTCCATCTTGAAGATGCCCGGCTGGATGTTCAGCCTCGGACGAATCACCTGACCGATTACGACGATGCTGGACATCATCAGATCGATCCCGAACAAGTAGATCAGCTTAAGGATGGCCCATAGCTTTCTTCCGTAGAAGGGGGTCGGAAAAAATCTTCTGAACGAATAGATAATGAAGAAGCCCAAAATAAAACCGACGGTAAACGTAAGCGTGTTCCATACGTCGTGGAGCAGCATCCATACCATGGCGATCAGCAGATTGAGCAAAATTTGCATCGTCATCTCATTTCACTTCCTTCTTCGGACCGCAACCGTCCGTATCCCTATGATAGTACCGCCTCGATATAGATGGACGGATCCACGAGCGGTTCGACGGCTTGACGAACATAGGCCAAGATCTCCTCCGCGCCCAGTCCGAAGCCGACGACGAGAGCGGCCAGAATCAAGCTCGGCAGAAGCGCTCCCTTGCCCGTCGACTTCTCCTCGCCTTCACTCAGAAGCGTCTCGCCCCAGAAGCTGTTGATGAACACCTTCATCACCGAGTACAGCACGAGCAAGCTCGACAGCAGACCGAGGGCCACCATGACGAACGCCTTCGCCTGCACGCCGCCTTGGAGAATCATCACTTTGCCTACGAAGCCGCTGAGCGGCGGAACCCCCGCAAGAGCCAGGGCGGACAGGAAAAACAGCCAACCGAGTATCGGACGGAAGTGGATCAGACCGCTGATCTCGCGAAGCTTGTCGGTGCCGGCGATGCTGATGATGGCCCCCCCCAGAATAAAGATCAGCGCCTTGGCGATCATATCGTGGATCAAATAGTAGACGGCCCCGCTCAAGGCCGTTTCCGAAGCGACGCCTACGCCGAACAGAATAAAGCCGACCGACACGATGACGTTGTAGGCGAGAATCTGCTTGATCCGCCAGTAGGCGATGACGCCCAGCGCTCCGAGGAGCATCGTCAATCCCGCAAGCCACAGGATGATTTCGTGCGTGATTTGAGGCTGATGGGGAAAAATCAGCGTGAACGTGCGAATGATGCTGTAAATGCCCACCTTCGTCAGCAGAGCGGCGAACAGGGCGGCGATCGGCGCCGGCGGCGCGCTGTACGATCCCGGAAGCCAGAAGAACAGGAACAGCGCGGACTTCAGCCCGAACACGGTAAGGAACAGCAGCGAGACCGTCGTCGTCAGCCCGTTCTGTCCGAGCTCGGCGATTCGCTGGGCGATATGCGCTATGTTGAGCGTTCCGGTAATCGAATACAAATACGCGATCGCGATAACGAACAAGCTAGACGCGATAATATTAATAACGACATATTTGATCGTCTCCCTCAGCTGGATTCTGCCCCCGCCCAAGCTGAGCAAGACGTAGGAGGCCAGCAGCATCACTTCGAAAAAGACGAACAAATTAAAAATGTCCCCGGTCAAAAACGAACCGTTAACCCCGCACAGCAAAATCATCATGAGCGGAAAAACGTAATTTCTTTTGCGCTCGTCGTCAAGCGCGTGAAAAGCGTACAGCAGGCAGGCAAGCGTTACGACGGAGGAAATCGTGACGAGAATGGCCGCCAGCATATCCGCGACGAGCGGAATTCCGTAAGGCGCTTCCCAGCCGCCCACGTGCAGCACCTGTATGCCGTTCTTGGACACGGTATGCGCGAGCTGCGCCGAGAAGATCAGCGTGGCGAGCGTCCCCGCGGTCGCCAGGCCCATCTGGAGCCGAATGCGGTAACGGACGAAAAACAACAGCACGCCGAACAGCAATGGCGTGACGATCGGTAACACGGCCAGATTAGTCATTTTCTTGTCCCCTTAGCTGCTCCACATCGTCCGTGCCATGTTCTTTGTAAGTTCGGTAGGCCAGCACGAGAGAAAATGCGGTAAGCGAAAAGCTGATCACGATGGAAGTCAGAATGAGCGCTTGCGGCACGGGGTCGGTGTAGCTCTCCGCTTCTTCCCCGAGCAGCGGTGCGGCACCGCGTTTCAATCCGTTGATCGCCATGAGCATAATATGGACGCCGTGCGTAAACAACGACATCCCCATAATGATGCGCAGGAGGGTTTTGCTTAAGATGAGATAAGTGCCGACGGTGAATAGAACGCCTGCGGTAATCGTCATTAAAGTTTCCATATTACATATCCTCGCTAATGCTTCTAATAATCGTCATCGTCGTGCCGATAACGGCGAAGTAGACGCCAAGATCGAACACGAGGGCGCTGCCGATGCCCGTCTTGCCCAGAAGGGGCAGATCGACGTACCGGTACACCTGGGTCAGAAACGGCTCGTCCGCCACAATGGCCCCGATGCCGGTCAGCAGAGCCATCAGAGCGCCGATTGCTCCGACCACCTTAAAGTCTACGGGAATGATTTCCTGGATCGTCTCCACGTCGAACGCCACGTAGAGCAGCATGAGCGCCGACGCGGTAATCAAGCCGCCGATAAATCCCCCTCCGGGGTTATGGTGCCCAGCGAAAAGAATGTAGATCGAGAACGTCATGATGATAAATACCAGCACTTTGGCCGCCGTCTGCAAGATCAAATCCGAGAATTTCAACGCTTCTCCCTCCTCGACTTGCGGAGATTGATCAGCGTATAGACGCCTATGCCCGCGGTAAACAGAACGACGCTCTCCAGCATCGTATCGAAAGCGCGAAAGTCGACGAGAATCGAGTTGACCATATTGCGGGCTCCCGAAAGCTCATACGAATTCAGGAAGAAGTGCGAAATCGGCTTGAACGGATTCGTGCTTTGCGCCGAAATTCCGATCAGGGTAAACACCGTCCCGACGCCGATGGAGATGAGCAGATTGGACGCCTTCACGCGAATTCGGACGACTTCCGTCTTCAGCTTCGGAAGGAAGTAGAAGCAGAGCAGGAACAGAGCGGTCGTGATCGTCTCCACGACGAGCTGCGTAAGAGCCAAATCCGGCGCCCGGAAAATGACGAACAGCAGCGATACCAGATAGCCTACCGCGCCCACCCCGATGATCGACGTCAGCCTGGAGTTGACGAACAGGACAAATCCGGATGATACCGCGATGGATACGGCCAGCAAGTATTCGTGCCATTCGATGACCGCGTTGGTGGACGGGTCGATGGCAAACGCCCGCTGAAGCAGGAAAGAGCCCCCGACGACGATGATTACGAACGTGAAAATATAACTGAGATAGCTGTGGAGAAAACCGTTCATATAGAAGTTCGTGACCCGGGCGGACAGCCGCTCCGCTCCCGTTAACCCCTTGTCGTACATATAGTTGAAATCGAACTTGCGCGGCAGGTTGTAGTAGATGTCCGACCACTTCTTATACGTCTTGTACAGCAGCGAACCCATGACGACGATGCCGATGGTCATGAACAGCTCGGTGTTGAACCCGTGCCAAGGTTTGATGTCTACTTCAAAAACTTCTCCCGGCTGCAGCAGGCTCGGCAAGACGGAGCGCATCGCCGGCTCCAGAAGGGTGTACGAAATCAGATTCGGGAAGAAGAAGATCACGAGCACGAGAGTCGCCAGCACGATCGGCGAGACCAGCATGCCGGCAGGCGCTTCGTGCGGCTTCTTGTCCAGACGCTCCGGACGGTAGGTGCCCGTAAACGTCTTGAACACGAACACGAGGCAGTACACGAAAGTAAATACGCTGGCGAGCCAGGCGACGATCGGCAGCAATACGACCCACTGATCGATATGCTGATAGGCGGTAAGCACCCCTGTAAAGAACATTTCCTTGCTCAGGAAGCCGCTGAACGGCGGAAGACCCGCCATCGACAGGCCGCCGATGATGGTCAAGGAGAACGACACGGGCATAAGGCTCAGCAGACCGCCGAGCTTGCGGATATCGCGGGTTCCCGTCTCGTGGTCCAATATGCCGACGACCATGAAGAGGGAGCCTTTGAAGATGGAGTGATTAAACAGATGGAAGACGGCGGCCAAGATGGCGCCCGAGAACAGCATCGCCTGCGCTTCGTAATTCGTATGCAGCGCGAGCGATCCGATGCCCAGGAGCGACATGATCAGCCCGAGTTGGCTGATCGTCGAGTAAGCCAGCAGCGCCTTCAAGTCGAACTGCCGGATCGCCATGAACGCGCCCCAGAACAAGGTTGCGATGCCGATGATCGTAATGATCCAGAACCAGCTCATATGCCCGCCGAACACCGGGGTCATGCGCGCGACCAGATACACTCCCGCTTTGACCATTGTCGCGGAGTGCAAATACGCGCTGATCGGCGTGGGAGCTTCCATCGCATCCGGAAGCCAGATGTGGAACGGAAATTGAGCGGATTTCGTAAATGCGCCTAGCAGCACCAGCAGCATCGCCGGAATGAACAGCGAATCGTTCACGATGATTTCCTTCATAGCAACGATCTCTCGAATGCTGAACGTCCCCGCCGCCGAACCCAGCATCAAGAAGCCGAGCAGCATGGCGAATCCGCCCGTCACGGTGATCAGCATCGCTTTTTGCGCGCCGTAGCGGGATCTTTTTCTCTGGAACCAATAAGCGATAAGCAGGAAGGACGAGACGCTCGTCGCCTCCCAGAACACGTACAGCACCATGAGATTGTCGGACAATACGATTCCGAGCATCGCTCCCATAAATATGAGCAAATAAATATAAAAATGATGTAACGCTTCGCGCTCTTTGGACATGTAATAAATGGAGTATACAATAACCAAAAATCCGATGCCGGTAATAATGAGAGCGAACAGCATCGATAGTCCGTCCAAGTGCAGATCGAAGCGGATGCCTAACGAGGGAATCCAGGATAAGGATTGGAACATAGGGGCCGAGCCTGAACGAAGCGGAAATTGGGCGGCAAAATAAACGAACAGCAGCAACGGAACGATAAGGACGAACCAGCCCGTATGAACGCGGGGCAGCTTCTTGAAAAATAGAGGCACGAAGACGGTGTACAGAAAAGGAAGCAGCACAGCAAAATGCAACAGCGACAACTTGGAACCTCCTACTTGTACTGTGATTTATGCAGACTGCTCGCGGAAACGCATGGCCGATCGGAAGAAACGGACGGGTCTCCTGAGCAATTTGTCTCTTATTATCCACCCGATTTCATGATTGATTCGCAGAAATACGGCTATCCTAGTAACAGTGACTGTACTAGTAACAGTATACACTAAACGCATTGACAGAACCAAACAAAAAATGTACGCTGTATTCAATGTCCGGATGCGACTCGACGTTCTGGATATCACCCGGCATTAAAAGTTCAGACGAGGTGAATCGTTAAATTGAAGAACGGAAGAATGGATGAGAGCATACTCGTATGCGTCTATTACGGCCCTAATGGAGAGCGATTGATTCGCAGAGGCGGTAAGCTTGCCAACATGCTGGACTGTCCTCTCTACGTGCTGACCATAGATCCGCTTCCAGAAGACGAGCTGGATATCGAGAAAATTCATTTTATCGAACAATGGAAAAGTCTGGCAAGCGAGCACGGAGCCGAACAATTCATCGTAAAATACAACGAGTCCCGACCCGTTGCCAAAGTCATCGGCGAAGTGGCCAGGAAACACAATATTACGCAGCTCATCATCGGACAAACCGCCCAGAGCCGCTGGAAAGAGATTACCAAAGGATCTCTGATCAACGTATTGCTTAACGAGATTCCTTTCGTCGATCTGCACGTCATCTCCGTCTCGAGAGAGCTCGCGAATCAGGACGGCTTTTTCGAGAAAGGCATTCGCGCCTATCTCAAGGAAGACCGCGAGGGATACAGACTCTGCTTCAACCATACGCAGAGCGATGTGTTCGAAGGCATCTTCTACAAGGAAGTCGGCACCGACTTCAACAACGGCGTGTTCAAGTTCATGATGAACAACTGCATGATGGAAGTTCAAGTCGTGGACGACTACGTCAAAGACTTCGAGAAACAGACCGCTCCCCCCGCGGGAGTGAAGGAATAGAATAAAAGGCCTTGTTCTCTTCGGGAGAACAGGGCCTTTTTGCTTGCTTGCGCGATTACGAAATATTCATGTACCACTTCGTGCCGTCGTCGTATTTGAAAATCGCCGCATCCGACCACAGCTCGATATAGCTGACGTGCTTCCAGCGGCGACGAAACTCCAGATCGTCGGCCATCGCCCGCATGCGCGTATTAAAACGGCTGCGGCTGCTCGACGTCTTTGCCCGATTCTCGAGCGGAACCGCTCGTTTGCCGAACAGGATCACTTCGTGCACCATGCTCAACCCTCCCGTTTCCTTGCCTCTGACACCATCATAAAACAGAGGCGTTAGGAATGTTCCCGAAACGGCTTGAGTTCATCCGGCAGTTTGCTAACATTTCCTTAACAATTCCGCAGGAGCGAGAGCAGCTTTACAGTTCCTTGCGGCTGCGCACCTCGAAAATGCCGAACTTTAAATAATTGCCCTCCTCCACCCCGGCGAGCTGCGGATGATCTTTGCCTGCCCCTCTCCACTCGACGCGCCGAATGATTTTTCCCGCATCCTTGGCCGCCTCCTGGATCGTCTCCATGAACAGGTCGGGCCGGACGTGGTAAGAACAGCTGGCGGTGACCAGGTAGCCGCCTTCGTTCAGCAGCTTCATCGCATGCAGATTAATGTCTTTGTACCCGCGGCATGCGGCTTCGACCGCGCGCTTCGTCTTCGCGAAAGCAGGAGGATCGAGGATGATGACGTCCCACGTCCGCCCTTCCGAGACGAGCGGCTTGGACGTGTCGACCTTCACACCGGCCGCCTTGGCGTTCGCTCTGGCTTGCCGCTCGTCGCGGCCTGCGACTTGCTGGCGCAAATATTCGAAGGCGTCGGCCGCGGCGAACTCCACGCGATCGGAGAAGCCGTTGATCTCGACATTGTGGCGGGCGGTCTGCAGCGCATGCTCCGAAATATCGAGGCAGGTCACCTTCTTGGCTCCGTAGGCGCACGCATGCAGCGTGAAGCTGCCCGTATGCGCGAAGCATTCCAGCACCGTCGCGCCGTCCCAATACGGGAACGTGACGATATTGCCTTTCTCGTTCACCGGTTGCAGGCTTTTGACGCCGTCCTCGGACTCCGTCTCCGTCAGCTTGATGCCGCTGCGCGCGCCCCAGCCGAGCATAAGCGGCTTGACGGACGCCCGGTTTTCCCGTTGATCGAAGAAATAACCGGTTTTCTGGCCCTCTTCGATATCCACCTGGACGCGAAGCCCGTTTTCCTCGATCTCCACGTGTCTCGGACAGTCCCCGTACAGCACGCCCTTCCTTTCTTCCAGTCCCTCCAGCGTTCGTACTCCGACGTCGCTGCGTTCGTACACGCCTTGCGGCTTGAACACGTCGATCAGCGCGGGCAGCCACGCCTCCTTCGCCGTCTCCATGCCGAGCGACAGCACCTGAACGACCAGCACGCCGCCGAAGCGGTCCACGACGAGCCCGGGCAGGAAATCCGCCTCTCCGTAGACGAGCCGGCACGATTCGTCCCCGCCGACAAAACGCCGGCGATGGGCAAGAGCGCGTTCGAACCTATTCCGGAAAAACGCCTCGTCCATCCGCTCCAGCGAACCGTAAGCGACCAGTCGAACCGTAATTTGCGATGCGGGGTTCCAGTAGCCGGTGCCGAGCAGCTGCCCGCGGTGATCCTTCACTTCCACCAGCTGTCCGGGCGTCGGCTCCCCTTCCGTCTTGGCGATCTCGTTCGCGTAAATCCATGGATGTCCCTCTTCCAGACGGGGCCTCCTGCTTTTATTTAACCATATTGACGCTTGACTACTCATTGGCCAACCACTCCTTGTCCGATCATAAACTTGTCCTCTTGCCGCATAGGGTTAATGGGAGGTGCGTAACATGTTTGCTCAACTGATCGTCCCGTCTTTGCTCGGGTTCGCGTTATTGCTGTCTGGCATGAAGGTTATGGAAGCATCATTGGAGCGGTGGGCGGGACACCGGCTCGTCTCCTGGGTATCCAGGTCCACCTCGACGCCGCTTAGAGGCTTCGCCGTAGGCACCGTCGCATCCGCGCTCTTGCAGAGCAGCACGGCCGTCACCGTACTCACGATCGGGTTCGTCAACGCGGGCTGGCTTACCCTTGCCCGCAGCTTCGGCATCATCCTCGGCACGAACGTCGGCACCTGTTTTACGACCGAGCTCATGAGCCTTCAACTCCATCAATACGGCATTTACTTCCTGGCCTTCGGCGCCGCCGGCTGGATCGTCTCCTTCGCGGCCAACGAAATGCGCGCCCCCGCTTCCGCTCCTCGCCGCATCGTGGGCCTGCGATACGTGTCCGTTGCGGCAGGCGGCTTCGGATTGCTGCTGGTCGGATTTAAACTGCTGCAAAGCATCGGGCCGGCCCTGCGGGAAAACGGCTACTTCGAAGCTTTAATGCGCCATACGTACGACAATCTGATGTGGGGCGTGCTGGGCGGCGCCGTCATTACGGCGCTCGTCCATTCCAGCTCGGCGGTCATCGCCATGTGCATGGGGCTCGCGGCCGCCGGGGCGATCTCTCCTGAGGCTGGTATCGCCATCGTCCTCGGCGCCAACGTCGGCACCTGCTTCACCGGGCTTGTCGCTTCTCTCGGCGGAGGCCCCGGCGGCCGCTTCGTCGCCTTGTCGCAGCTTGCGCTTAACGTCGGCGGCGCCGCCCTGTTCTATCCGCTCATCGGCGCTCTTCACGGCGCGGCCGCCTGGATCGCTCCCGGGGATCCGTCCGCCCAGATCGCCCACGCCCAGACGATCTTTAACGTGCTTTGCTCCATGATCGCCCTGCCGCTTGCTTACTTGCCTATCTGGAGACGCGGGGCTTCCGATCCGACTTCCGCTTAGGCGGGGAAGTCCTGGAATACTCCTTCTCCGTCGTCCGCCCCTTCTCCTCTCCGTTCTCTCTCCTATGTACGCGAAAAAAAGATTTCACCGCAAGGCGGAAGCCGGCACGCCCGCCTGCCCTACGGTGAAATCTTCGATTCCGACTGCGATTAAGCTTGCATGGCCACCGGCCTGGAGCCGGAGTCCAGCACTTCGAGCAGCTCGCCGCGGCATTCGTTCACGCCGGATTCCGTAACCCGAACGCGGCACAGCTTGCCGATGAGGGACGAATCTCCCGCGAACTCGACTTGCAAGTAGTTGTCCGTATAGCCGGAGATCGTGCCGTTGTTGTCGCCTTTGGCGTTCCGCTCCGGAATAACCTCGAGCGCCTTGCCGACCCACTCGCGGCCGTACTCGGCCTGCATGCGCTCGGACAAATCGATCAATTGGTGAACGCGTTCGTGCTTCTCGTCCTCGTCGACTTGATCGTCCATGCGCGCCGCCGGCGTTCCCGTGCGTTTCGAATACGGGAATACGTGCATTTCCGCGAACTTCATCTGTTCCATGAACCGGAAGCCGTTCTCGAATTGCTCCCGGGTCTCCCCCGGGAAACCGACGATCACGTCGGTCGTGATGGCGACGCCCGGCATCGCTTTCTGAATCAGGCGGATTTTCTCCGCGTACTCGGCGGTCGTATATTTGCGACGCATTCTTTTCAGAATTTCGTCGTCGCCCGCCTGCAGCGGGATGTGCAGGTGACGGCACATTTTGCGCGAGCTGTTCAGAATGGCGATCATCTTCTCGTCGATCTGACTCGCTTCGATCGAGCTGATGCGAATGCGCTCCAGGCCGTCGATCTTGTCGAGATCGGCGAGCAGATTGGCCAGTCGATAGTTCTCCAGATCGTCTCCGTAGCCGCCGGTGTGAATGCCGGTCAGGACGACTTCCTTGTAGCCCGCGGCGACAAGCTGACGCGCCTGCTCCAGCACGCTGTCCGGCTTGCGGCTGCGGGACAGGCCGCGGGACCACGGAATGATGCAGAACGTGCAGAAGTTGTTGCAGCCTTCCTGGATTTTCAGGAATGCGCGCGTCTTCTCCGTGAAGCTCGGCACGTCCAGCTCCTCGAACTCCCGCGTCTTCATAATGTTGCGAACGGCGTTCACCGGCTTGCGATCGTTCTGAATGTCCGAGATGAACGTCATCAGCTTCTCGCGATCCTGCGTTCCGATGACGAGGTCTACGCCCGGAATCGCCATGATTTCCGCAGGGGAAGTCTGGGCGTAGCAGCCCGTCACCGCGATGACGGCGTCCGGATTGCGGCGCACGGCGCGGCGAATAATTTGGCGGCTCTTCTTGTCCCCCGTATTCGTCACCGTACACGTATTGATCAAGTAGACGTCCGCCGTCTGCTCGAAGTCGACCTGCTCGTACCCTTCGTTCTTGAACAGCTGCCAGATCGCTTCGGTATCGTAAAAGTTGACTTTGCAGCCAAGGGTATAAAATGCCACGCTAGGCATCGTTGTCTCCTCCTAACTCTCCGGACTCGTAAGCGAGGCAGGCCAGCGCGTATAGCGCCGCCGTCTCCGTCCGCAATATTCTTCTGCCCAGGCCGATCGTCCGGGCTCCCGCGGCGATCGCCGCTTCCGCTTCCTCAGGGGCGAAGCCGCCCTCGGGACCGACGACGACGAGCACGCTGGGCGATGCCGGATTACCCGGTTCTCGCTCCCGCCGGAAAGCAGTCAGCGCATCCTTTAAGCCGATGCCGGAGCGGCCTTCTTCCTCATAGCAGAGCAGCACCAGGTCATACTCGGCGAACTTCTGCAGCAGAACCTTCCACGAGTTGACCGCCTCGATCCGCGGCACGACGCTGCGATGGCTCTGCTCCGCCGCTTCCTTGGCGATTTTCCGCCAACGGTCGATTCGCTTGGCCTCTTTGCGCTCGTCGTACTGCACGACGGTGCGCCGGGACAAGAACGGCAGGAACGCCGCCGCCCCCGCTTCGGTCCCCTTCTGGATGACCGTCTCCAGCTTGTCTCCCTTCGGCAAGCTCTGGGCGACGTCAACCTTCCAGCTCATCTCCGCGGACACGGCCAGCTCTTCGATAATATCCGCTTGCACTTTATGTTTATCCACCGACGCAATCCGCGCCACGACATCGCGTCCGATTCCGTTGCAGGCTACGAAACGGTCTCCCGGCTTCGCCCGCATAACGGCCGCCGCATGGCGCGCGTCGTCGCCTTCCAGCGTGACGGACCGTTCGTCCATCTGCGCCTCCGGCACGAAATAACGCTGCATTCCGCCTCTGCCTCCCGCTCGCTGAAAACTCCAACCTTCATCATAACGCTTTCGGGCTATTTTCGCCACCGTCAGATCCAGGCATTAGAAGACGAGCCCGAGCAGCCACTGCATCCCTTGCACGATCGGCGATCTCAGCTGCATCAACTGCCCGATCGTCGCTTCGCGAAGCGGCGGAACAAAGACGACGATCAAGAACCCGAACGTAATCCACTGACTGTTCTCCTGAATGACCATTCTCGTCTTCAGAGGCAGGAACTCCTCCGCGATGCGATAGCCGTCAAGCGGAGGCACCGGGAGCAGGTTGAACAGGAACAAGGCCAGATTGATGCTCAGCCAGTAATTCAGGAAAGTCAGTATATTGTTGAAAAAGTCCGGCGAGGCCTTATCGAAAACGTTCAACGCCCCGAGCAAATAAAAGACGAACAAAAGCAAAAAAGCAAGCAGCAAATTGCTGATCGGCCCCGCCGCCGTCACCATGATGTTCATCTGGCGCGGGTTCTTGAACCTGCTCCGGCGAACCGGAACCGGCTTCGCCCAGCCGAAGCCGGCGATGACGAGAAACAGCATCCCGATCCAATCCAGATGGGCGATCGGATTTAAGGTAACCCGCCCTTCGCGGTAAGCCGTATCGTCCCCGAACTTCCATGCCGTCCAGGCGTGGGCGAATTCGTGCACGCTGAACGCGATCAGCATGATCAGGATGATGATCGGCAGATGCTCGATCGGAAACCAGAAAAAGTTCACTCGACCTCCCCCTTCGGCTTGCCGGCGACGAACGCCACCCAATCTTCCTGCCTCAGCACGTCGACGATTTCGAAGCCTGCGGCGAGCAGACCCGCTTCTACTGCCTCTTCTTTATTCTTGAATATACCGGAAGCGATATACAGGCCGCCCGGTTTAAGCACGTCCATGACATCGGCGATAAACAGCAATATGATCTCGGCGAGAATGTTGGCGACGACGAGATCTACCGGAGGTTTTACTCCGTCTGCCTGCTCCCCTTCGCTCTCCCTGAGCACGCCCAGCAGATCGCTGAGTCTCACCTCGACCTCGTTCTCGTAGCCGTTCAGCTCGATGTTTTCCTTCGCGCATTTGACCGCTACCGGGTCGAGATCGAGCGCCAGCACCTTGTCCGCGCCCAGCTTCATCGCCCCGATCGCGAGCACGCCGGATCCGGTGCCGACGTCGATGATCCGCTCTCCTCCGTCGATCGCGCTTTCCAGCGCTTTCAGGCAGAGCGACGTCGTCGGATGCGTCCCCGTGCCGAAAGCCATTCCGGGATCCAGCTCGATGATGAGCTCGCCTTCCTTCGGCTCGTACTCCTCCCACGTCGGCTTGATGACGAGGCGTTCCGTAACGGCTACCGGTTTGAAGAACTGCTTCCATGCATTCGCCCAATCGTCCTCGTGAACGGAGCCGACGTGAACCGTGAACTCCCCGGCGTCGTATCCGTATTCCGGCAGCTCTTCAAGCAGCGTCTTCAGCTCGGCCGCAATCGGCTCTATCTCGCAATCTTCCGAAAAATAGGCCTTGTACAGCGCATACCCCGGCCTTATATCGTTCAGCGGCGTATCGTACACCTCGCCGTATTTGGTATCCCGCGGCTTATCCGGCGACCAGGCCTCCTCGACCGATACGCCCCCCGCCCCCAATTCCGTCAAATAGTGCGTCACCATTTCCTGGGACGATTCCGTCGCCAGAACGGTCAATTCATGCCAGCGCAAATCCGTTCCTCTCCTTATCGCAGCTCAATGAATCCCATTATACACGCACTGTTTTGCCGGATGCAAAACAATCTCCTCGCCTCTCCCTTATCTCCGTTATCCCCTTCGCTCAGCCGCCCCCTCGCTTCCTTCTCTTTGCGCCCCGCTTATAGCCATTATCCCTTTCGTTCAGTTAACACTGACTATATATATCTCCGCACCTCTCTTCGAACCTTACTGCTTCTCTCTCAAGCCTCTTTTAGCCACTATCCCTTTCGTTCAGAAGCACATCTTATTCGCCTACTCCCTAACTATCATGATGAAAATAGGCAGCTACTAAGAGCGATCCGACAAATTCGACCATAACCGCGTGAGTTGATCTATTATCCCACTGCCATTCTGAGTGGAAGGGATAATGGCCATAGCAGCGCAGATCTGCGCATTGTCGCACTGCCGTTCTGAGTCGAGGGGATAATGGCCATAGCAGCGCAGATCTGCGCATTGTCGCACTGGCGTTCTGAGTCGAGGGGATAGTGGCCATAGCTGGGCAGACCTACGTATTGTCGCACTGGCGTTCTGAGTCGAGGGGATAATGGCCATAGCTGGGCAGACCTACGTATTGTCGCACTGGCGTTCTGAGTCGAGGGGAT
>NZ_JBEPYQ010000131.1:0-16700 GCF_041641335.1 Cohnella sp.
CCGGAGGAATAACCGGAAGCACGTCGAGGATCATCCAGTCCGGCAGGTTGCCGGAGTTGCGGAACGATTCGATGACTTCCAGACGCTTGATCGCGCGGTTGCGGCGTTGGCCCTGAGCCGTGCGCAGTTCTTCCTTGAGCGTCTCCAGCTCGCGGTCGAGATCGATGTCCTGCAGCAGCTTCTTGACCGCTTCCGCGCCCATGCCGGCATGGAACGCGTAGCCGTACTTGTCGCGGTAGCTGCGGTATTCCTTCTCGGAGAGCAATTGCTTCTTCTCGAGAGGCGTGTCGCCCGGATCCGTTACGACATAGGAAGCGAAGTAGATGATCTCCTCGAGGGAACGAGGAGACATATCCAGCGCCAGACCCATGCGGCTAGGGATGCCCTTGAAATACCAGATGTGCGATACCGGAGCGGCCAGCTCGATATGACCCATCCGCTCGCGGCGCACTTTCGCCCGCGTGACTTCGACGCCGCAGCGATCGCAGACGACGCCTTTGTAACGCACTCTCTTGTACTTGCCGCAATGACATTCCCAGTCCTTGGTCGGTCCGAAAATCTTCTCGCAGAACAAGCCTTCTTTTTCCGGTTTCAGCGTCCGGTAGTTTATCGTCTCCGGCTTCTTGACTTCGCCTCTGGACCACGATCTGATCTTGTCGGGGGAAGCCAAACCGATCTTCATAAACTCAAAGTTATTGACGTCTAACAAGGAGCAAGCCCTCCTTCATCGTTGCTAAGATTTCGGATCCTAAAGTTATTCGACGCCGACTTCGGAACCTTCGAGGTTCAGATTCAGCTTATCTCCCGCGGAATCGTCTTCGTCGTCGATTTCCTTCATTTCGATCTCCTGCTCGTCGCCGGACAGGATTTTCACGTCCATACCCAAGCTTTGGAGCTCTTTGATCAGTACTTTGAACGATTCAGGAACGCCCGGCTCCGGCACGTTCTCGCCTTTGACGATCGATTCGTACGTTTTGACGCGACCGACGACGTCATCGGATTTGACGGTCAGAATCTCTTGCAGCGTGTAGGCCGCGCCGTAAGCTTCGAGCGCCCATACCTCCATCTCCCCGAAGCGCTGGCCGCCGAACTGGGCTTTACCGCCGAGAGGCTGCTGCGTAACGAGCGAGTATGGACCCGTGGAACGGGCGTGAATCTTGTCGTCAACCATGTGCGCCAGCTTGATCATGTACATGACGCCGACGGTAACTTCGCGTTCGAACAATTCGCCCGTGCGACCGTCGCGCAGGCGCCATTTGCCGTTGCGGGCCATGCCGGCCTCTTCCATCGTATCGAAGACGTCGTGCTCCGTCGCTCCGTCGAATACCGGCGTAGCGGCGTGGATGCCGAGCAGCTTGCATGCCATGCCGAGGTGGACCTCAAGCACTTGCCCGATGTTCATCCGGGAAGGAACCCCCAGCGGGTTCAGAACGACCTGTACAGGCGTTCCGTCCGGCAGGAACGGCATATCTTCTTCCGGCAGAATGCGGGCGATAACCCCTTTGTTTCCGTGACGTCCGGCCATCTTGTCGCCCTCGGAAATTTTCCGCTTCTGGGCGATGTAGGCGCGAACGAGCTGGTTAACGCCCGGAGGCAGCTCATCGCCGTTCTCGCGCGTAAACACTTTGACGTCGACGACGATGCCGTCCGTGCCGTGAGGCACGCGCAGCGACGTATCGCGCACTTCGCGCGCCTTCTCGCCGAAGATCGCGTGCAGTAGGCGCTCTTCCGCCGTCAGCTCCGTTACGCCCTTCGGCGTAACCTTGCCGACGAGAATGTCGCCCGCGCTGATTTCCGCGCCGACGCGGATAATGCCGCGCTCGTCAAGGTTGCGAAGCGCGTCTTCGCCGACGTTCGGGATGTCGCGAGTAATCTCTTCAGGTCCGAGCTTCGTATCACGCGCTTCGGACTCGTACTCCTCGATGTGGATCGAAGTGTAGACGTCCTCGCGTACGAGCTTCTCGGACAGCAGGATCGCATCCTCGTAGTTGTAACCTTCCCACGTCATGAAGGCAACGACGACGTTGCGGCCGAGCGCGAGCTCGCCGGTGTCCGTGGAAGGACCGTCCGCCATGATGTCGCCTTTCTTGATCACGTCGCCGCGGCGAACGAGAGGACGTTGGTTAATGCATGTCCCTTGGTTGGAACGCATGAATTTCTGCAGCTTGTATTTGACGATGTCGCCTTTGACTTCCTTGCCGTCGATGATCTCGACGCGGCGCAGTTGGATTTCATTGGCAGACACCCGTTCGATATATCCGTCGTATTTGGATACAATACATACCCCGGAGTCCTTGGCCGACTTGTGCTCCATGCCCGTTCCGACGAAAGGAGCTTCCGGAATGAGCAGCGGAACCGCTTGACGCTGCATGTTCGAACCCATCAGCGCGCGGTTGGAGTCATCGTTCTCGAGGAACGGAATCATCGCCGTCGCGACCGATACGACTTGCTTCGGAGAAACGTCCATGTAGTCGACCCGATCGCTCGGCATCGTCAGGATGTTGTCCGTCTGCTTGTTGTAGCGAACGATAATGTTCTCTTCTTGGAACGTACCGTCCGGGTTCAGCAACGCGTTCGCTTGCGCGATAATGTAGTTATCCTCTTCGTCCGCGGTCATGTAGACGATCTCTTCGGTGACTCGGTTCGTGTTCGGATCGACTTTGCGGTACGGAGCTTCGATGAAGCCGTACTCGTTGATCCGCGCGAACGACGACAGCGAGTTGATCAGACCGATGTTCGGTCCCTCCGGCGTCTCGATCGGACACATGCGGCCGTAGTGGGAGTTGTGAACGTCCCGTACTTCGAAGCCCGCGCGTTCCCGCGTAAGACCGCCCGGTCCGAGAGCGGACAGACGGCGTTTGTGCGTCAGCTCGGCCAGCGGGTTCGTCTGATCCATAAACTGCGACAGCTGGGAAGATCCGAAGAACTCCTTGATCGCCGCGATGACCGGACGAATATTGATCAGCGCTTGCGGCGTGATCGCGTTCTGGTCCTGGATCGACATCCGCTCGCGAACGACCCGTTCCATCCGGGACAGACCGATCCGGAACTGGTTCTGCAGCAATTCGCCTACGGAACGCAGACGACGGTTGCCCAAGTGGTCGATGTCGTCGGTGTTGCCGATGCTCTGCAGCAGGTTCATGAAATAGTTGATCGACGCGATGATATCCGCCGGCGTGATGTTCTTCACCGCTTTGTCGATGATGCCGTTGGATATGACCTTCACGACTTTGCCGTCTTCGATCGGAGAGAACACGTTGATCGTCTGCAGCGGAATGTCTTCCGTCTCTTGAACGCCGCCGGCCACGCGGTAATTCTTGAAGCCGACGTTCTTCTCGAGCATCGGAAGGATCTGGTCGAGCAGCCTGCGATCGATCATCTGGCCGGCTTCGGCGATGATCTCGCCCGTCGAAGGATCGACAAGCGTCTCGGCGAGGCGCTGATTGAACAGGCGGTTCTTGATGTGCAGCTTCTTGTTGACCTTGTAGCGGCCGACGTTCGCCAGATCGTAGCGCTTCGGATCGAAGAACCGGGCGATCAGCAAGCTGCGCGCGTTCTCGAGCGTAGGCGGTTCGCCCGGACGAAGACGCTCGTAGATTTCGATGAGCGCTTTCTCGGTCGAGTCCGTGTTGTCCTTCTCAAGCGTGTTGCGAATAAAATCGTCTTGCCCGAGCAGATCGAGAATCTCCGCGTCGGTACCGAAGCCGAGCGCGCGAAGAAGCACCGTTACGGGAATTTTCCGCGTACGATCGATCCGCACGTATATAATATCTTTAGCATCCGTCTCAAGCTCAAGCCAGGCTCCGCGATTCGGAATGATGGTGGCGGTGTAATTCTTCTTGCCGTTCTTATCCACTTTCGTACTGAAATAGACACTTGGGGAGCGCACCAATTGACTGACGATAACGCGTTCCGCGCCGTTGATAATGAACGTGCCCGTCTCGGTCATAAGCGGGAAATCGCCCATGAACACTTCCTGCTCTTTCACTTCGCCGGTTTCCTTGTTAAGCAACCGCACTTTCACGCGAAGCGGAGCCGCGAAGGTGACGTCGCGTTCCTTCGATTCGTCTACCGAATATTTGGGCTCTCCCAGGCTGTAGTCGATAAACTCCAACACCAAGTTGCCCGTAAAATCGGAGATCGGCGAAATATCCTGAAAAATTTCCCGCAAACCCTCGTCCAAAAATTTCTGGTACGATTGCTGCTGGATTTCGATCAGGTTCGGAACGTCCAACACTTCATTAATGCGGGCGTAGCTGCGCCGCGTACGGCGGCCATACTGAACAAGATGTCCTGCCAACTTAACCTCACCCCTTAAGTCTGCTTCAACACATAAATAAAGAAAAGCCACTTATGCGCCGGTTGGCGGCACAATGGCAACTCATCCTGCCTTTACCCCAAAACAAACCCATTATACGCCATTCGATGCGGTTTTATTCCTGGGAAAAGAACCGGAGTTTGCTGGCTTTTGTGTTGAAGACAATTAGCCCATCCTAATACTGACATTTTTTAATAATACCATAGCGAAAATGTCAAGTCAAATTTTTTATTCATTTTTCGTCTTTTTGGCCTTGTAAATCCGAAATCCCTTATCCTTGGCGACTTCCGCGACTTCATCCTCGCCAAAAATTTCTTCCAGCCTGGCTCTCGCCGAGGGAGCTCCCTGCTTGTTCTGAATGACGATCCAGAGCTCTCCTCCGGGATTGAGCCTTTCGAAGGCTTCCAAGAACACCCGGTGCACGACGGCTTTGCCCGCGCGAATCGGCGGATTGGACAGAATGACGTCGAAACTGTCGTCCTGTACCGCTTCGTACAAGTCGCTTCGGGCGAACGATACGTTGCCTATGCCGTTCGCTCTGGCGTTCATTTCCGCCAGTTCGACCGCTCTCTCGTTAATATCGATCAGCTTGACATGTCCTTGCGGCGCAAGGCGGGCCGCAACGAGACCGATCGGGCCGTATCCGCAGCCGATATCCAGAACCCGCGCATCCGCGGGAATGTCCATATGCTCGATAAGCACCCGACTTCCGTAGTCCACCCCGTCCCGCGAAAACACGCCCGCGTCCGAAGTCAACTTCAGACGAACGCCGCGCAGCGTCGTTTCGAACGAGCGCCGGTCGCTCTGCGATTTGGGTTTCGCCGAATAGTAATGATCGTTCATTCCGTACTCCTCCGCACACCGGTCAGGCTGCCTTCTCTAAGCGGTTGTTCACGTATTTTAAGCATGATCAACTTTGCGCATGAACAAACCCCTCGAAGAAAATCTTCAAGGGGTTTGTGAGGTCCCGCTTCTTATTTTACTTCTACTTTAGCGCCGGCTTCTTCAAGCTTAGCTTTGATAGCGTCGGCTTCTTCTTTGGAAGTCTTCTCTTTGATCGGCTTCGGAGCGTTGTCTACGAGGTCTTTCGCTTCTTTCAAGCCGAGGCCCGTGATTTCGCGAACCGCTTTGATAACGTTGATTTTGGAAGCGCCGGCTTCGGCCAAAATAACGTCGAACTCAGTTTGCTCAGCAGCAGCTTCAGCAGCGCCGCCTGCAACTACCGCTACAGGAGCAGCAGCCGTTACGCCGAATTCTTCTTCGATTGCTTTAACCAGATCGTTCAGTTCGAGAACCGTCATCGTTTTGATGGCTTCCAAGATTTGCTCTTTGCTCATTTGATGTTCCTCCATGTATTGAGATCCCTGGGATCTTCTTATTTTTTGATAATGCGTTCGAAAGGGTCTTACGCGCTCGCTTCGTTCTTCTCCGACACCGCTTTGACAGCGAGGGCGAAGTTGCGAACAGGAGCTTGAAGTACGCTAAGCAGCATGGACAGCAAGCCTTCGCGGGACGGAAGATCCGCCAACGCCTTCACTTGAGCCGCGTCGTAGAATACTCCGTCTACGATACCGCCTTTGATCTTCAGCGCGTCGTTCTTCTTAGCGAAGTCGCTCAGAATCTTAGCTGGAGCTACGGCATCAGCACCGAATGCAACTGCAGTCGGTCCGGTCAGCACGGCGTCCAGATCGCTCAGTTCCGCGCTTGCGGCAGCGCGGCTGACCAGGGAGTTCTTCAACACCTGGAATTCAACGCCGGCTTCGCGCAATTCTTTCCGAAGCAACGTAACTTGAGCCACGTTCAGACCGCGGTAGTCGGCGATGACCGTGCTGCTGCTCTCGCGCAGCTTCGCTGCGATCGCGTCGACCTCTTGCTGTTTCGCTGAAATGATTTTCGCATTTGCCATTGTGTGCACCTCCTATGATTTTTGGATAACACCGTATATCGTCACGTACGATCTCAGAGGCATAAGAAATGCCTCCGCAGACTGTGCGGAGGCATGACGCGATCTCGCTTCTACACGCGGATGCGCTAGGCATCCGGCATACAAGAAAAGTTCTATTCACACACCTCGGTAGGAAATTAAGCTTGGCAATACGCCTAGCACCTACGGTCTACGGTATCCATATTCGTTTGTCAGCTTCATCAGACTACCACTAAAGCGGTCCGATGTCAAAGACCGTTTGTTGCCATTTCCCCATCCGGGTCCGAATTAACTATTGGCGATATGCCGTTACGTTAACGCGAGCGCCTGGTCCCATCGTCGAAGAAATCGAGATGTTCTTCAGGTAGATTCCTTTGGAAGAAGCTGGCTTAGCGCGGTTCAGCGCGTCGATCAAAGCTTTCAGGTTGTCGTTCAGCTTGACAGCGTCGAACGAAACCTTGCCGATCGGAGCGTGAATTTGTCCGGCTTTGTCCAGACGGTATTCGATTTTACCGGCTTTGATCTCTTGGATGGCTTTCGCAACGTCGTTCGTTACGGTTCCAGCCTTAGGGTTCGGCATCAAGCCTTTGCCCCCGAGAATACGGCCAAGCTTACCTACTTCGCCCATCATGTCCGGAGTCGCGACGCAGACGTCGAACTCGAACCATCCTTGTTGGATTTTGTTGATGAGGTCAGCATCCCCTACGTAGTCCGCTCCAGCAGCTTCAGCTTCTTTCAGCTTCTCGCCTTTCGCGAATACGAGGACGCGTTGCGTTTTGCCGGTGCCGTGAGGCAGGACGACTACGCCGCGCACCGCTTGGTCTTGCTTTCTCGGATCAACGCCGAGGCGGACGGCAGCTTCGACGGTTTCGTCGAATTTGGCCGTTGCCGCTTTCTTCACGAGCTCGATCGCTTCCAACGATTCGTAGGTAGCGTCGCGGTCGATCAGCTTGGCGGCTTCTCTGAATTTCTTACCGTGTTTAGCCAAGTTGTTCTCCTCCTTTTGTGGTAGTAACGGTCTGTTCCAATCCGCGATCCCTCAGCAGGAAACGGCAGATTGTCCCTCCCACTAGCGCGTCCGTGCGGACGCGTCAAACCGCCGTTAAGGCGATTAGTCTTCGATCGTAACGCCCATGCTGCGGGCCGTACCTTCGACCATACGCATTGCAGCTTCAACGGAAGCCGCGTTCAAGTCTTGCATCTTCTGCTCGGCGATCTCGCGAACTTTCGCGCGCTTAACCGTAGCGACTTTCTTCTTGTTCGGCTCGCCGGAACCTTTTTGGATTCCCGCCGCTACGCGAAGCAGTACCGCTGCCGGAGGAGTTTTCGTCTCGAACGTGAAGGAACGATCCTCGTATACGGAAATGACGACCGGAATTACCAGGCCGGCTTGATCCGCCGTGCGAGCGTTGAACTCTTTACAGAATTGCATGATGTTAACGCCAGCTTGACCGAGCGCAGGACCGATTGGCGGCGCAGGGTTAGCTTTACCCGCGTTAACTTGCAACTTAACCAGCTTGATCACTTTCTTTGCCATGTTGCACACCTCCCTGACCCATAATGCGGTTTAACGGGACTCTCGTCCCTCCCGCTCTTTCAAGAAACCCGAACTGCAAAGATACTTATATCTTCTCCACTTGAGTGAAATCCAACTCAACCGGGGTTTCCCTGCCGAACATGTTGACGTGCACCTTCAGCTTGCTCTTGTCGGCGAGAATCTCTTCTACGGACCCGACAAAATTGGCGAAAGGCCCGACTTTGACGCGGACGTTCTCTTTCAGCTCGAAATCGATGACCGGCTTCGGCTCGTCCATGCCCATGTGACGCAGAATTCCTTCCACCTCGTCAGGCAAGAGCGCCGTCGGCTTCGATCCCGATCCGGTGGAGCCGACAAAGCCGGTAACTCCCGGCGTATTGCGGACCACGTACCAAGAATCGTCCGTTTGGATCATCTCCACGAGGACGTAGCCCGGATATACTTTTCGCATAACCGTCTTTTTCTTGCCGTCCTTGTTGACGATCTCCTCTTCCATCGGCACGAGGACGCGGAAGATTTTGTCTTGCATACCCATAGATTCCACGCGTTTCTCCAGGTTCGCTTTAACCTTGTTCTCGTACCCGGAGTACGTGTGGACTACGTACCATCTTTTCTCCATGGAAAAGCCACCTTTGGTTCCTGCGTCAGATGATCATATCGACGAGGGATGAAATACCGATGTCCAGCACCCAGAAGTAGATCGTTACCAGAACCACGGTCACAATGACGATGATCGTGTAGCTGACAAGCTCTTTCCGGTTGGGCCAACGGACTTTCTTTAGTTCGTTCCAGCTATCGGCAAAAAACGAAAAAAAGGACCCAAAGTTTTGCTTCATTTTAGCCAGGAAAGTCACGTTCATACCTCCTAGGAGTTACCGCGTCTCGCGATGAGGAGTATGTTCATTGCAAAATTTGCAGAACTTCTTCAACTCGATGCGATCGGCGTGAGTCCGTTTGTTCTTGCTCGACGTGTAGTTCCGTTGCTTGCAGCTTGTGCAAGCCAGCGTGATGATCACCCGCATCCCTTCCACCTCCCGGGATCATGACTTCATAAAAATACAACCATTCAGCGGAAACTCCAGCTTGGCGAACCAAGGCTGAGTTTGAAATCGTCGGCCGATGGCAAGCCATCAAGACAACAATTCCTGGTGTTTCGCCGATGATTCAGAGCCAGCGCATAAGAAACCACGTTAAGGTTACTAAAATAATTTATCACAGGGGCAAATCGATGTCAACGAAAACCGTCTGGGCATGTCTGGCATCGGTTAATACCATTCTTCCTGTTTTCGTTCTATTTAATCGCCAGCCCCGGAAAAATATTTTCATAGCAAGCGTCCAATTCGCCTATTTTAAGCTCTTGTTGATGACGACCAGCTTCGTTTCCGTCATTTCCTCGACCGCGTATTTGACGCCCTCGCGCCCGGTTCCGCTCTCCTTGACGCCTCCGTACGGCATATGGTCGACGCGGAAGGTCGGAATGTCGTTGATCATGACGCCTCCTACCTTCAGCCGTTCCGCCGCGCGAAGCGCCGTGAACAAATCGGACGTGTAGATGCCCGCCTGCAGACCGAATTTCGAGTCGTTCACCTCGTCGATCGCCTCGTCGACCGATTTCACGCTGCCGATCACGACGATCGGGGCGAACGCCTCGCGGCACGACACCTTCATCTCCCGTCCCGCCTCCGTAATGACGGTCGGCTCCAGCACGCCGTTGCTGACGCTGCCGCCCGCCGCTACTTGCGCGCCGCCGTCCGTCGCTTCCCGAATCCAGGTCAGCGCCCTTTCGGTCTCCCGCCCGGAGATCATTGCGGACAGATCGGTCTCCGGATCGAGCGGATCTCCCTGCTTCAATCGCATGGCCGCCTCGGCGAACTTGCGGACGAAGCTCTCGTAGATCTCTTCGTGAACATAGATGCGCTGCAGCGAGATGCATACCTGGCCCTGGTTGGAGAAAGCGCCGGTCACGCAGCGCGGCACGATCGCGTCCAGGTCGGCGTCCTTGTCGACGATCAGCGCCGAGTTGGAGCCGAGCTCCAAGGTGACGCGCTTGAGTCCGGCTCTCGCCCGGATGACTTTGCCCACCTCGGGACTTCCGGTGAACGTGATCATCGCGACCCGCTCGTCCTCGACGATCGCCGCGCCGGCCGTCTCGCCATGTCCGGGAACGACGTTCAGCGCGCCCGCGGGCAGCCCGGCTTCGGCGAACAGCCCGGCGATGAAGAGCGCAGACAGCGGCGTCTGCTCGGCCGGCTTGAGCACGACCGTATTGCCGGCGGCGATCGCCGGTCCGACCTTGTGCGCGACCAGATTAAACGGGAAGTTAAACGGCGTAATCGCCCCGATGACGCCGAGCGGCTCGCGTACCGTATAGGCCAATCGGCCTTCCCCTCCCGGAGCCGCGTCGAGAGGAATCGTCTCCCCGCCGATCCGCTTCGCTTCCTCGGCGGCGAACTTGTAGGTCTGCACCGTGCGGGCGATCTCCGCGCGCGCCGCCTTGATCGGCTTGGCCGCTTCCAGCGCAATCAAGCGAGCCGCCTCCCCGGAACGGGCATCGAGGAGCGCCGCGACCCGCTCCAAGATGGCCGCCCGCTCGTGCGCCGGCATGGCGGCCATTGCACCCGTCGCCTCGTATGCGGCGCCGATCGCTTCGCGCGTCTCTTGCTCGTCGGCCGCGGGAACCTTGGCGACGACCTCCCCCGTATAGGGGGAAAGCAGCTCCTCGCAACGTCCCGCTTCCCGCCATCCGCCGCCGATAAACAGCCCTTTTATCATTTCCATTTTATCCCACCCCATTCTCTCCGATCTTGCTAGATTCAATATTTAACGCCAAGTCCGCCCCTGAAAACGCTTCGCGATCCGGTGCCCGTGCGATTGCGGTATGGGCGTGCAGTTCCCTCTCGATTCCACGTTGCCAATAACGCGGATTTCCCGCTTTATTCCCGGCAGTCGAGCCGATTCGGAGCAATTAGAGCCGATTTCCCGCTTTAATTTTCGAGAAATCAACTTTTCCCCATTTTAAAGCGGACAATCAGCTCTATTTTCTTCAAAATCGCCAGTTGCCCACATTTAAGGCGGATTTTCCGCTCTATCGCTATCGTCGTTCATTTGAACTAACCTCTCAAGGCCGTAAAAAAAGCAGCTTCGGATTGGCTGCTTGTGCTTTACTGTATAAGGATGTATCGGATCAGTGCTAACTGCCTATGTCGCGAATCTCCAGGTACCGTTCGAGCTTGCGCTTGACGCGCTGCAGGGCGTTGTCGATCGACTTCACGTGCCTGTCCAGGTCAACCGCGATTTCCTGATAGGAGCGGCCATCCAAGTAGAGCATCAGCACCTTGCGCTCCAGATCGCTCAATATCTCGGTCATCTTGTCCTCGAGGCCGTAAAACTCCTCTTGGTTGATGATCATCTCCTCGGGGTCGCACACCCTGGAGCCGCAGATGACGTCGAGCAGCGTTCGGTCCGAGTCCTCGTCGTAAATCGGCTTGTCTAGGGACACGTAGGAATTCAGAGGAATATGCTTCTGACGGGTAGCCGTCTTGATCGCGGTAATGATCTGACGGGTGATGCACAGCTCCGCGAAAGCCTTGAACGAAGCCAGCTTGTCGCCCTTGAAGTCGCGAATCGCCTTGTAGAGGCCGATCATCCCTTCCTGAACGATATCCTCCCGCTCCGCGCCGATGAGGAAGTAAGATCGCGCTTTGGCGCGCACGAAATTGCGATATTTATGAATGAGGTACTCCAACGCTCCGCTATCTCCCAAGCGAACGAATTCAACGATGTCCTCGTCGGCCCTGAAGTCGTACTCAAGCGTTGCCAGTCTCTCCAAGTCGACGCTCACGAACATCCCTCCGGTCTGCATTGGCGTACTGGAACCTCTTACTCTACCAAACTATTATCAATATACTTGATCTGACGCATAGCGTCAATGGATTTGCCGTTATTCGCCCTCGAGCCAGGATGGTAAATTTGTAAATTATAGTCATGATTCGACATTTTCCCTTATGTTTCGTCACGAATCTTTAAGCCCCCGTCTCATCCGCTCCAATCGCGTCTGGACGTCCTCCGGCAAAATACCTTCCAACGGATTTTTCTTCAGCCGATGGTCGTTCCTGATGGCCGTCCGGATATCGACGCTGCTCTGCCGGACCGCGTGCCTCAGTTCGCGCGCCGACACGCGGAGCGCCCCGCGCCCGAAGACGACGTGCTGCTCGACGAGATCGGACGTGGCGACGTAGACGTTGCGCTTGACCGACAGCCACTCTCCGACGAGCCGCTCGATGCATTCGTCGGCGGTCTCCTTCTCTCTGGTGTAGACGACGCTGAATTTTTTGCGCGGACGGTATTCCTTGCCGGTGCCGGGCACGCGGAACGCATCGAAAACGACGATGACGATCAGTCCCGCGTAGCCCTGGTAGTCCGACAGCATATCCAGCAGCCGATCCCGCGCATCCTCCAGCTTCTCGTCTTTGAGCGCGCTTAGCTCAGGCCATGCCCCGATCACGTTATAGCCGTCGACGAGCAGAACGTCCTCTCTCTGGAACGTCCTGCCTTCACGCATGACCGGTAGGGGACACCGGCGACGGGGAATTCCCGCTCTTCGCCGCTTGCCCGCGCTGACGGACGACTTCGTACAGAATGACTCCCGTCGCTACGGACGCGTTCAGCGAATTGATCCGGCCGACCATCGGCAGCGACAGGATAAAGTCGCATCTCTCCTTCACGAGCCTGGACAAGCCTTGTCCCTCGTTGCCGATCACGACGGCGAGCGGGCCGGTCAAATTCGTGTCGTAGAACCCTTCTTGCGCTCCGACGTCCGCTCCCGCGATCCACAGCCCCGCTTCCTTGAGCTTCTCCATCGTTTGCACGAGATTCGCGACTCTGGCGACCGGGACGTACTCGACGGCTCCGGCCGACGTTTTGGCGACGACCGCGGTCAGGCCGGCGCTGCGCCGCTTCGGCACGATGACGCCGTGCACGCCGGTGCAATCGGCTGTCCGCAGGATGGAGCCCAGATTGTGCGGGTCCTCGATCTCGTCCAGAAGGACGAGGAACGGCGCTTCGCCCCGCTCGGCTGCGCGGGCGAGCAGTTCGTCCACGTCGGCGTAGGCTACGGCCGCCGCTTGGGCGACGACTCCCTGGTGCTGCATGTCGGGGACGAGCCGGTCGAGCTTGCTCTTGTCCACCTGCTGCACGACGATGCCGCGCGCCTTCGCCTCCTCCATAATCGGCTGCACGAGAGAGCGCTGCGCCTGCGCGGAGACGAATATTTTGTTGATCGAGCGGCCGGCCTTGAGCGCCTCCAGAACGGGGTGCTTGCCCGCGACGTACTCTTCTTCGCCCTTCAGCGCGCTCTCTTCGCTCCACCGTTCGTCGTCGTGCTCGGTCGGCTGAACGCCGCGCGTCGGCCGCGCGTCTCGTCTCTGTTCCTTGCGATCGCCTCGCCAAGGCGGGTTGCCGCCGAGGCTGCGCCCTCCCTTGCCCCTGGCGGCAGGCTTGCCGCCTTGAGCGGAACGACTTTCCGGCGATCTCGGATCTTTGTTGCCCATTTCCATCTTCCTTTATCGTTTAATGCGCTTATTCAGTTTCGGCGGCGAAAGCCAGCTCCATCAACTGCTCCAAGCGCTCTTTCTGCCCTTCGTAATACAGATAGCCGACAAGACACTCCAGCGCGGTCGCTTGGCGATAGTCCGCGGGATCGGCATTCCGGGGAGGCTGGCCGGACTTCGTGTTGCGCCCCCTGCGCACGACGTCCGCCTCCTCCTCCGTAAGCAGAGGCGACCACTGTTGCAGCAGCTTCGCTTGCGCGGCGGCGGACACGTATTTCGTCGCCGCGCGGTGCAGTTCGTGTGGCTTGCGGCTGCTGCCCGCGATCAGCCGCTGGCGGACATACACTTCGAACACGGCGTCGCCCACGTAGGCGAGCACGATCGGGGATAACAGCCGGACCGGTACGTCCGAGGGGACGACCGGCGCGATGACGGGCGGAACGGCGGACGTTGGCGCGCGGCTCGTCATTTGCGGCGCCAGCGGATGCCTTGCGGGGTGTCTTCCAGCACGATGCCCCGTTCCGCCAGCAAATCGCGAATTTCGTCCGCCCTGGCGAAATTGCGGTTCGCGCGCGCGGATGTCCGCTCCGCAATCAGAGCGTCCACTTCCTCGTCCAGCAGCTCCGCGTCAGTCTCTTCGGGAAGCAAGCCAAGAATGCCGTTCATTTCGCCGATCAGCTCGCGGATGAACAGCAGATCCGTCTCGCTGACGACTTCACGCTGTAAATACGCGTTCGCTTCGGACACGACGCCGAACCAGGCCGTAATCGCGTCCGGCGTGCTGAAGTCGTCCTGCATGCGCGAGTGAAAATCGGCGCGCAGCTGCTCCAGCCGAGCCTTAAGCTCCGCATCGGAGGCCAGAGAAAGATTGCCCTTGGCCACCGTAGACAGCCGGTGCTTCACGTTGTCGCGGCAATTGGTCAGCCGCTCCACGCTGTTGACAGCCTGGCGAATCGTCTCGTCGCTGAAGTTCAGAGGGCTGCGATAGTGCGTGGCCAGCATCAAATAACGGATCGCATACTTGCTCGTGCCTTTAAGAAGCTGGCGAACGTTAACGCCGTTGCCGAGCGACTTGGACATTTTCTCGTTGTTGATGTTCACGAAGCCGTTGTGCATCCAGTAGCGCGACAGCGGCTCGCCCGTAAGCGATTCCGACTGCGCGATCTCGCACTCGTGGTGCGGGAACTGAAGATCGTGGCCGCCTCCGTGGATGTCGAGCGTATCGCCCGCGAACTTGCGCACCATCGCCGAGCATTCGATGTGCCAGCCCGGACGGCCGTCTCCCCACGGGCTCGGCCAGTGAATCTCGCCCGGCTTGGCCGCTTTCCACAAGACGAAATCCTGCGGGTTCTCCTTGCGCTCGTCCACGTCGATGCGGATGCCGTACTGCAATTCATCGAGATTTTTGTGGGACAGCTTCCCGTAATCGGGGAACGTCGACGTGCGGAAGTACACGTCCCCCGCGCTCTCGTACGCTTTGCCCTGTTCGACCAGCTCGCGGATGAACTCGACGATCTCGTCGATCGTCTCCGTTACCCGGGGCGACACCGTCGGGGGAAGCGCTCCGAGCGCCTCGCGGTCTTCCTTGAAGGCGGCGATGAACTTCTCCGCCACTTCTGGCACCGTAATGTTCATATCAGCCGCTTTGCGAATCATTTTGTCGTCGACGTCCGTGTAGTTCACGATGTAGTTGACCTGGAAGCCGATCGCCTCCAGATAGCGTCTCACGACGTCGAAGAAGATAACCGGCCTTGCGTTGCCGATATGAATGTAGTCGTACACGGTCGGTCCGCATACGTACATATTCACTTTTCCCGGCTCGCGCGGGACGAAGGGCTGCAGGTCCCTGGTCATGCTGTCGTATATTTTCAAGTTCACGTTTGATTTAGCTCCTTTTCTTCTCTAGTTCCGGCGAGTGCACGAGATCATGCGCGTTCCCGGCATGCCCGGAATCGTCTTCCGCGCCCAGATGCTCGTATTCGGACGAGTTGCGCGGCTGAGCCTGCCCGGGACCGCCGTCCGAGGGACGAGCGTCCGCCTGGCCGCCCTTTTTGAGCCGTTCAACCTCGGCCTTGAGATCGTTGATCTCCTTCTGCATGAACCGGAACGTCTCGATGAGCGGGTCCGGCAGATTCGTATGATCGAGCCGGTCGCCGATCTTCTTGCCGTTGCGCTTGACGACGCGCCCCGGAATGCCGACGACGGTGCTGTTCGGCGGCACTTCCCGCAGCACGACCGAGTTGGCTCCGATATTCGTATGATCCCCGACCGTGAACGATCCGAGCACTTTCGCTCCGGAAGCGATGACGACCCGGTTGCCGATCGTCGGGTGGCGCTTGCCCTTCTCCTTGCCCGTACCTCCGAGCGTCACTCCCTGATAGATGACGACCTCTTCCCCGATCTCGCACGTCTCGCCGATGACGACGCCCATGCCGTGGTCGATGAACAGCTTGCGGCCCAGCTTCGCCCCGGGATGAATCTCGATTCCGGTGAAGAAACGGCTGACCTGGGAGATGATGCGGGCGATTGTATACATCCGGCGGCGGTAAAAAAACTGCGCGACGCGGTGAGCCCATATCGCGTGCAGCCCCGCATACGTAAAGACGACTTCAAACCAACTTCTGGCCGCGGGATCATTCTCGAATACCGCCTCGATGTCCGACTTGACCGTACGCCATATTCCCATGACCCATCCCCCCCCTTGCTCTTTCTCTATAAAAAAAGTCTCTGCAGCGATAATCGCTGCAGAGACGTCGTGACGCGGTCCCACTCTGCTTAAGCAAGCGCCGTGACTTGGCATGCCTGCTCCTCTACGGATCGTAACGGGAATCCCCCCGGCACCGCTTAACGAAGACGCGGCAAACGCGACCATCGTCGCATTCCCTGCCGGTCGTCCGCTCGGCGGCGCAGCTCCCAGGCGCATTTCGGCTTTGCGAGAACGAGGCGGCTTTCAGCCCATGGCCGCCCTCTCTGTGCATTCTGCAGCAAAACTTACTCTCCTGTTCGTCGCACGTTTTCGATATAGCTCAAGTATATCCCAACCCCGTACCCGTGACAAGACGCGGGACTTTATCCGGGCGCGAGCCTATGCCGGCGCCCGTTAATCGGTCGCCAACTGCCCCATCCGAGCATTTAGCGGTCTGCCAGACCGTTAGTCAGTCGCCAACTGCCCCGTCCAGGCATTTAACGGTCCCACAGACCGTTAATCAGACGCCATCTGCCCCGTCCGAGCATTTAGCGGTCTCGCTGGACCTCTGTCAAGAAAGTGGACACCTTTTAAGCGCATTTAGCTGATTTTTTTGTAATATATGGCCTCAAATCGATCCGGCGATACGTAACCCAAAGAACCATGGATTCTCTTGCGATTGTAAA